>CALCDS010000072.1 GCA_937900065.1 uncultured Clostridiaceae bacterium
TTTTTAAGTTCTAAGGCTCTATTTCCTCGTTCATCAAGAACTTTTGCAACTCACTTCGTTCGGACAAGCAAAAGTTCTAGGATTCACTTCGGAAATTTCGCCAAGAACTTAGCAAAAGTGTTCACATCGCTCGCTTGGATTGCTCAAAAAATCAACATCATACTTTAACATAGCCTAAAGATAACTAATGTAGATAATCCATGAAGTCAGCCAATTTTACAGTGGACTGATTATATAAAGGAGGAGTGAGTTGATGTTTTGATAAATAGTATTTTAAAATCCGCAATAAGACCGGCGATTAGATTGTTGCCTGATGAGGCAATGATTAAGCTTCAATACAGGTATCATTTTGGTAGGAAGCTGAATTTGTCGCAGCCCAAAACTTTTAATGAGAAACTTCAGTGGCTTAAATTATATGATCGAAAGCCTGAATACACTGTTTATGTAGATAAATATGCTGTCCGCAAACATGTTGCTGAAACGATAGGTGAAAAATATCTGATACCGTTGATCGGTGTATATGATGATGTGGATGATATAAATTGGCAGGTACTTCCGGAACAATTTGTTTTGAAATGTACTCATGGCTCGGGATTTAACATAATCTGCAGGGATAAAGCAAAGCTTGATATTGTAGCATCAAAGAGGAAGCTGAAGAGATGGATGAGACAAAATCTATTCTGGTATGGAAGAGAATGGGCATACAAAAATGTAAAACCCCGGATCATATGTGAAAAGTATATGGCGGATGAATCAGGGATGCAGTTGAAAGACTATAAGATATACTGTTTTGGCGGAAAGCCGAAACTCATAACAGTTATTTATAACATGTCTGACAGCCGCAGGGGGAATCTGTATGATTTGCAATGGAATTACATCGATGTTTCCTTCCAGCTTCCAAATGATCCGAATGTCAACATAAAAAGGCCGGAAAAACTTGAGGAAATGTTAGAACTAGCTGAAAAGCTTGCAAAAGGTTTTTATCAATTGCGGGTTGATCTTTATTATGTGAATGGGAGCATATTTTTTGGAGAGATGACTCTTTACGATTGTTCGGGTTACTTGAAATTTAATCCTGAGGAGTTTGATGAATTACTGGGAAGCTGGATAAAGCTTCCCGATGAAGCCTTATCTGATTAAGCCTTTATCGTATATTGTACCGGAGGGAAAAAACGATGACAAGAAAAAGAGTGCTGCAGGTTGCATATGGAAGCCTTGCCAATGGCGGGATACAGGCGGTCATCATGGGCATAGTGAGAAATTTAGCGGAAGATATTGATTTTGACATATTGGTCTTCTCAAGCAAAAAAGAATATTATGATGATGAATTCCTAAAATATGGCAGGATATTCAGGACACCGATCAGGGAAAAGAAAAATAAATTTTTAAATGAGTGCGAGCATTATTACAGGTGGATAAAAATTTGGGATGATTGTTACCGCATATTGAAAAATGGAAATTATGATGCCATACATTGCCATAATGAAATCGAGAGCGGGATATGCACTTTGGCAGCACACCTTCTAGGAGTCAAAATAAGGATATCCCATGCCCATAATACCGCTTCTCCCCAAAAGGACGGTTACGTAAAGATGATATACAAATTTATAAATAAAAAGTTGATAGATATGAATTCAAATGTAAAAATAGGGTGTTCAAAAAAAGCCAATGAATATATGTTTGGGAAAAAGGATAAAAAGGCTGTAGTCATAAATAATGCTATCGATTTAGTAAAATTTGACAGGACAAAGTATATGCTGATTTGTAGAGATAAGACCGTATTGCACTTTGTACATGTGGGCCGCTATTGTTTTCAGAAAAACCAGATGTTTTTATTGGAAGTATTCAATCTGATAAGGGAAGAGCTGAAAAATTCCCGCTTGACCTTAGTTGGATTCGGAGAAGATGAAGACATGATAAAGAGCAAAATACAGGAGCTGAGGCTTGAAGGATATATAAAGATGCTTCCCCATGATACCGATATCCCAAAACTTTTCGCAAATGCGGATTATATGATTTTTCCATCAAGATTTGAAGGACTGGGCATAGTCTTGCTGGAAGCTCAGGCCATGGGGGTCAAGTGTTTTGCCTCCAGTGTCGTACCACCTGAAGCAGATATGGGCTTATGCACATATCTGCCATTATATGACGGGGCACAAGCTTGGGCCGAAAATATCATCGATTATATAAAGGACCATAAAGATGAAAGCAGGGAGATCAGGCAAGAAGTAAAAGAGCAGTATGATATCCGGAAAATAGCCCAAAAGTATAAAGCAATATATTGCAATGACATGAATGTAAAATAGCCATGCTTTCTTGTTATGGGGCGAAATGTCAAGACAATTGCTTTAATATTTTCGAAGCTGTTTTAAATCAATAGTTTGTCTTATCATGAAGGAGAAAAATTTATGCCGACAAGGCGATCTGCCAAATTCAGTTTGGCATGGTATATTGTAGTTATCTCGTCGCTCTTTGCAGCGGTAATATTATATTGTGATTTTGATAAGCCGGATTACTATTTCTTGCTGCCGCTGCTACCATTAACATTTGCGACAATCAATATAGCGGCTGTAAAGGTGTACGAGAATATATATAAAAACATTGGATTGATTTTGGTAATCGGCCTTTACTATTGCAGGATAGTGATCGTGCCTGTAATTATGTCAATCGGGAATTACTCGAGTTTACAGAAGTACAATGTTTTTCAGAACATGCCTTCTGCGATATTTTTGATGATCTATGAATTGATAATCGCATATATGGTTTTATATTTAACTGCCGGCAGGAGCGGTTGCATCGAAGATGAAAATGCAGCAGCAGATATAAGCAGCAGTATATCGACAGGGGCATTTAAGACAATTATTGTATGCATTTTACTTTTTGATATTTCAGTTTTTATATTTATTCCGGAAAGCAGGCGCTTGTATATTGATATATTCAAAGCCATGCGTCAGACAGATTATGAAATATTCTACATAGATGATGTAATTTCAAGAGGCAGCTTAAAGAGAGCATGCGTGACATTGTACTCAATGACAATGGAGTTTGTAAGGATCTTCGTGCCGGCATATTTTATGATTTCCATCAGAAAAAAAAGTGGAGAAAAACTTATTGGGATCATCCTGTCCATTCCATTCATTTTAGCGCAGTTTTTACTGGTTTCCAATACTCAGGCTAATTCTATATTGTGTGCATTAGTCCTTATGCTGCTTATAGCCAAGTTGTATCCGTCATGGTCGGCAAAAATTTATAGAGTCAGCCTTATGTTTGGAATATTGTTTATAGTATGTTATTTTGCATTCAAACATAGAATGCCTTCAAATCTATATGGCGGCATGACCATGGGGGAACGTGCCTCACAGCTTACAAATGCATATTTTTCCGGACCTGACAATATAGCTGCCGTGTTTAATGTTACAACTCAAGATAAATGGACGCCGCTTTTTTATACTCTCATAAGCTCCATACCATTCAATGGGACCTTGTTTGGGATTGAAGGCTCAAATTTCTCATCCTTATATAACTATTATAATGGTTCGCTTTTTCAGATAGCACCATGCATAGGTGAGAGCTATTTTTATTTCGGAGCCGTATTATCGCCGATAGTACCCGGAATTTTTGTAAATCTGGCGATTCGTTATGGCAGAAAAATTCAAATGAAGATAAGTTTATGGAAATATGTAACATATATATACTTTATATTGCTTTTAGCAATCAGCCCGGTCATGTATAATGGGACGATATTCTTAAAGACGTTCATGGAAACCATACTGCCCATGATGATTTTATCCAGCCTGTCAAAGGGCTAAATATCAGAGCCAAATGAATAAATATATGGATGTGATAGAGTGATAATGTGTCGAGGATAGTTAATTCACTAAAGAATATAAAATTTGAGATTGCCGGACAAGCGGTTTTGTTATTTATAAGTTTTATTGCGCGCATAGTTTTTGTACGGATGTTAAGCGCACAGTACCTGGGGATAAGCGGACTGTTCTCAAATATTTTATCCATACTGTCATTTGCCGAACTGGGTGTTGGAGCAGCTATCATATACAGCCTTTATAAGCCGCTTTCAAAGCAGGATATACCTAAAATCAAAGCTTTGATGAGATTGTATAAGCGCGCCTACATAACAATCGGCATCATAATTGCCTCACTAGGTGCGATACTGACTCCGTTTTTGCCGTTTGTAATAAAGAACATGCCTGATATTCCGCATATACAAATAATATATTTGATGTTTGTAATGAACTCGGCTTTATCCTATTTTTTCTCTTACAAAAGCTCACTCATAATTGCGGATCAGAAAAAATATATAACATCATATTACAGGTATTTGTTTTTCGCAGCTTTAAACATAATACAGATGGCGTTTCTTTTGCTTACACGCGATTACATGCTCTATCTGGGATTTCAAATACTATTTACACTTTTGGAGAATATCATTGTATCCAGGAAGGCAGACAGACTATATCCGTACATTAAAGACCGAGATGCTGAACAATTGGATGCAGAAACTAAGAACACGATTGTCCGCAATATCAAAGCTATGATTTGCCATAAAATCGGAGGCATAGTGGTCAATGGAACCGATAGTTTGCTGCTTTCTAAATTTATCGGTGTTGTTGCAGTGGGCTTATACTCAAATTATCTTCTAATAATAAATGCAATCAATCAGGTCTTTAATATGATTTTCGAGGCTGCTGCTGCGAGTATCGGAAATCTCTGGGCAACGCAGACAAAAGAGAAATCATGCTTTGTTTTTAATTGCATTAATTTTGCCGGCTTTTGGGGTTTTGGCTTTGCATCGATATGCTTGTTTAATCTATTTAACCCGTTTATCCAAATCTGGCTTGGCAAAGAATATCTATTTCCCTTATCTTTGGTTTTGGTAATCGTTATTAATTTTTATTTGACAGGCATGAGAAAAAGCATACTTACTTTCAGGGATGCATTAGGACTTTATTGGTATGACCGATACAAACCTCTGTTTGAAGCAGGCATCAATCTTATCGCTTCCATAATACTTGTAAAAAAGGTTGGCATGACAGGAATATTTATCGGCACAACTATAAGCACGCTTAGCACTTGTTTTTGGGTCGAACCATATGTTTTATACAAATACGGATTTGAAAGCCGTGTCGCTCCATATTTTATAAAATATGCCGTCTATACTGCCGTACTGTTTTTGGGGGGAGCTATAACCTCGTTTATATGCAGCCTTATAGGCGAAGGGACGATTACGGTATTTGTGATAAAGGCGGCAGTCTGTTTTACAGTGCCCAATATAGTTTTTCTGATTGCCTTTTATAAGACAGAGGAGTTTAAATATCTGATGCAAATTTTAAATGCAGAGCTTAAGAAAAAATATGCTTGATCTTTGAACAGATAGGCAAACTGGAAATCGCATTATTTTGATTTAGGGTGGTGTAAATGAATACAGTATCAATAATAGGCACGGGATATGTGGGGCTTGTGACAGGCACCTGTCTTTCCGAATTCGGGATGAATGTTACATGCATGGATGTAGATGAAAGAAAGATAGAAAAGCTAAAGGAGGGTATCCTTCCTATATATGAGCCCGGACTTGAGCAGCTTTATGAAAAGAATTACAGTTCAGGGAGGCTTAAATTTTCCACGGACATCAAAGAGGCGGTCGACTATTCGACGATTATATTTATTGCGGTGGGTACTCCTCCTATGGAGGACGGTTCCGCAGATTTGCAGTATGTGCTTTCCGCAGCCCGCTCTATTGCGGAAAATATGGACGGCTACAAGGTCATAGTCAACAAAAGCACTGTGCCTGTCGGAACTGGCAAAAGGGTCAAAAGCACAATAGAAAAAGTGCTCTGCCGCAGGAAGGTAAATTATAAATTCGATATAGTATCCAATCCGGAATTTTTAAGGGAGGGTGCTGCTGTCAGGGATTTTATGCATCCGGACAGGATAGTCATAGGTACGGAGAGCGAAGAAGCTAAAAATATCATGAGAAATATATATAATGTTCTTTATCTTATAGATACACCGTTTGTGTTTACCAATCTTGAGACAGCCGAACTCATAAAATATGCTTCAAATGCATTCCTTGCCACGAAGATAGGCTTTATAAATGAGATCGCAAATCTTTGCGATGCTATCGGCGCAAATGTCAATGATGTATCGAGGGCCATGGGCATGGACGGCCGCATAGGAAAGTATTTTCTCCATGCCGGCCCGGGATTTGGAGGCAGCTGTTTTCCAAAGGACACAAAGGCTCTGGTCAATATAGGGAATGAATATGATACTGAAATGAGCATTGTAAAATCGGTCGTAAGTTCCAATGAAAATCAAAAGAGGTTCATGATTGAAAAGATATTGTGCGCTATGGGAGATTTGAGAGGAAAAGTGATAGGGGTTCTCGGACTGGCTTTCAAGCCTGAAACCGACGACATAAGGGAAGCTCCCGCACTAAGTATCATAAATGAACTTATCAAGCAGGGTGCTAGGGTCAAGGTATATGACCCGATAGCAATGGATAATGCCAGAAAGTATGCGTTTTACGAGATGAAAAGCATTGATGCCGGATATGATTTCAAAAGTCATGTTGGGGATGATGTGAGCTTGGTATATTGCAGTGATGAATATCAGGTCGCAGAAGATGCCCATGCCATTGTGATAGTGACGGAATGGAACCAATTCAGAAATATGGATCTTTTAAAGATGAAAAGCCTTATGAGAGGAAATTTCTTCTTTGATTTAAGGAATGTTTATGAAAGATCTAAAGTTGAAAAATGCGGTTTTATATATACAGGCGTAGGAAGGTAAGTATGGGGGGATTTCGTTGAAAAGTATCGTGGTGACCGGAGGGGCGGGCTTTATCGGCTCCCATTTGTGTGAAGCTCTGCTTTGCCGGGAAAGAAAGGTAATAAACATAGATTCATTTAACGACTATTATGATCCTAAAATCAAGAGCATGAACGTAAGAGAGGCTGAGAAACTGATGAGCAGTATGGGCCTGCCTCAGGATAGTTATTTGGTATATAAAGGAGATATAAGGGATACGGTTTTTTTAAATAAAGTGTTTGAAGATAACGATATTGAGGCTGTCATACATCTTGCGGCATATGCCGGGGTGAGGCCGTCCATACAAAACCCTGTGCTGTATACAGCTGTAAATATAAACGGAACTGTAAATATACTTGAATGCCTAAAAAAATACGGTATCAAAAAATATATATTCGCTTCATCTTCTTCTGTATATGGAAACAACAAGAAGGTACCATTTTCAGAAGATGACATAGTGGATTACCCCATATCGCCCTATGCTGCCACCAAAAAGGCGGGTGAATTGATTTGCCATGCGTATCACAGCCTATATGGCATAAATACGGCTTGCTTGAGATTTTTTACCGTATACGGTCCGCGCCAGAGGCCGGATTTGGCGATACATAAGTTTACGAAACTCATGCTTGAGGAAAAGAGAGTACCTTTTTACGGGGACGGCACTACGATGAGGGACTATACCTATATAGAAGACATAATCGATGGAATATTAAAAGCTCTGGATTGGGTAGGCGGCACTAAGAAGCGGTACGGCATTTTTAACTTTGGAAGATCAGATACTGTTTCCCTATCTGAGATGGTCGGAACCATCGAGAATGTATTGGGATTGAAAGCTGAACTTGAGATTCTCCCATTGCAGCCCGGAGACGTGGATAGAACTTTTGCGGATATATCAAAATCAAAATCAGTGCTTGGTTATGATCCTCACATAACATTTGCCGATGGGATAGCAAGGTTTGTTGAATGGTATAAAAAGAAAGAATATCTATATCACGCAAGATGAGGCAGACAGTTAAAGAGCCGCATCCCTTTTCTAAAACTCATGTTTTAGAAAAAAGATGCGGCTTTAACAAATAAAACTATAAGGTCTGCTATTTATAAATATTTGGTATTTCATAAGAGATCCCGCTTCCCGGAGGTATCGAATGCAGTTTATTGTTTATCTTTATTTTAACAGGGATAACGGCGTTAACTGTGATTTTTGTTTTTTCCTTGTAAATGCTTACGCTGATTTCGGCTTTTCTGTATAAAAGCTTGAATTTGAGGTTCGACCATTTTAAAGGAAGCTTTGGATTTAAAATTATATAATCCTCCTTTACTCTAAGACCTGCAAATCCATATACTATCGCCATCCATGTTCCGCCCATATTTGCTATATGCAGGCCGTCCTTTGTATTGCCGTGAGTATCATCCAGATCCAATTTGGCGGTTTCAATAAAATACTTATATGCCTTGTCCATATATCCTATTTTGGAAGCCATGATGCTGTATATGGCACATGAAAGCGATGAGTCATGGGTCGTTATCTTTTCGTAATAATCATATGAATTTTTTATGGTTTCAAAATCAGCTTCATCTTCAACCAAAAAATTTGCGAGCACCGTATCAGCCTGCTTTAAAACCTGGTACCTGTAGATCGTGAGGGGATGATAATTCATAAGCAGAGGATAATTCTCCTCAGGCGTATTTTTAAAATCCCACACTGCTTTGGACAAGAAGCTGTCATCCTGCGCGATTATTTTTAGCTTTTTGTCATATGGCAAATACATGTTTTCAGAGGCTTTTAAAAACTGTTTTATTTCACATTCCTCAAGCTTTATTTTTTCGCAGAGCTTGGATAGGGATTGGCTATACCTTTCTTTTAGCATATGGTATATTTTATAAGCCCATTTTAGATTGTATTTTGCCATCACATTTGTATAATAGTTGTTATTGACTATGGCCGTATATTCATCAGGTCCGGTGACATCATCTATTTTAAACAATCCGTCGTCGAAATGCCCTATCTCCAGCCAAATCCTTGCAGTTTCAAAAATGACTTCCGCTCCGAAATCTTTTATGAAATCAATATCACCTGTAATTAAAAAATACTGTACATATGAATATGCTATATCGGCATTTATATGGTATTGAGCCGTGCTTGCAGGAAAATAAGAGGAGCATTCCTCGCCGGTTATAGTCCTCCACGGATAAGCCGCACCTTTCTTATGCCCGAGCTCCCTTGCCCTTTTCCTTGCACTATCCAAAATAATATAGCGGTATTTCAACAATTGTTTAGCCAGTTTCGGATTGCAAAACGTAAAAAACGGTATGAGATAAACTTCGGTATCCCAGAAATAATGGCCTTCATAACCCTCTCCACTTAAACCCTTGGCCGGTATGTTGCTTATAGAGTCTTTGCCTACCGATTGAATGAGTTCATATAGGTTATATCTGATGACAAGCTGGAGATTTTCATCACCTTGGATATTGATATCTGAATTGCTCCAATAGTCATCAAGACAGATTCTCTGTTCCATGAGCAGATCTTTAAAAGTTTTCCGATTGACGTCTTTTAATATTTTAAAGCCTGAAGCTTCAGGCTTTTCAAATCTTCTTGAATCCGTGTATATATTGTATTTTGTAAAATTTATCTTGGATATGCCCGGTTTGATTTTAAAAATGGCTTTTGCCCATTTTTTACCTTTTTCATAATATTCTTCATGGGCCAGGTTTAAATAATGGGAGGTCGTGACAGCCACAGTTTCCCTGGACGACTTGGTTTCAGCTGATGCCTGGATTATGCCTTCCTCTATGGCAATGGATTTCAAATCCAGTATGTTTGAGTAGCCTGCGCTTACGCGTGGATCATCAGGATTCAAATAATTCGATACATCGGCATTGATTCCTGATTTTATGATTATTTCATTGACTGGTTTAATTATTTCAATCTCATAATTTATACTGAATAATTCTAAATATTTTAGAGAGGCCAGCCTGGTTATTTTTATTTTAAGCTCTTTTCCATTGGGTGAAACCCACCAGATATCTCTCCTGTAATAACCATTGCGCATGTCCAGATATCGCTTAAAGCTTTTGACAGTCCCCTCAAAGAGTGAAAATCTTTCTCCGTCAACGATTATGTCAACGTCTTGGGAGTCTATTACATTTACGATTTTTTGCATGGATTCGGGAAAAGCAAATTCCTTTTCATTATAAGTTATAGGGACCTTTTCATAAAAGGCATTTATATATGTGCCCCTTATGCTTTTAAGGTTTGAGGCATACTTTTCCTCAAAATTCCCTCTTATGCCTATATAACCATTGGCTGTGCTGAATATGCTTTCATTTTTGAGCAGTGTTTCAGCATCCAAACTATTATCTTCAATAATCCATTCTCTTTCCATAAACAATACTCTCTTTCTAATTAGAATAATGATGCGTACAGCAACGAATTATTTAACTGCTCCTTCCATGACACCTTTGATGATATAGCGCTGGGATAAAAGATAGAATATTATCACAGGTATGATTGTTAGTACAAGCCCGGCCATTGCCAGATTCCATTGTATTGTAAATTCTCCGAAGAAGTAGAATGTTGAAAGAGGAATGGTCCTTAACTTTGGACTTCTAAGTACCAATGATGGAAGCAAATAGTCGTTCCACATCCAAATAACATTTAAAATAGCTACTGTGACCGAAATCGGTTTAAGCGTCGGAAAAACTATTCTCCAAAATGTTTGAAAACGGTTGCATCCGTCTATCATAGCTGCTTCTTCCAGTGATACGGGTACGCCTTTTATAAAGCCGTGGTAGAGGAATACAGACAGGCTGGTGCCAAATCCGATATACATAAATATCAGCCCATAGAAAGTATCTATCATTGAAAAGTTTATAGATTTTATGCTCCAGCCGCTCATGTATTGCATCAAAGGTATCATGACGGCCTGGAATGGTATGAGCATTGTCGACACCAACAGAAAAAATATAAAGCTGGATGTCTTCGATTTATTCCTGACCAATGCCCAGGCAGCCATGGATGAAAAGATTATTATGAAAAAAATGCTGGCTACGGTTATGGTCAATGAATTTAAAAAAGCCCTGAAAAAATCCATCTTTTGAATAGCATTTGCATAGTAAGTAAAATCAATAGATTGGGGAAGCCCGATAGTGTCTGTAAATATTTCAGCTCTTCCTTTAAAAGAATTTGTAATCATTATATATATTGGAAAAAGTGTCAAAACTGCAAAAAGCCACCCTAATATTATAAGCAGCCTTGATATATTAGCTCTAGCCTTCATTGCATCTCTACCTCCTTTTTCTTGGTTAAATAAACCTGCAGCATGGTTATCACCATGATAACAAAGAAAAAGATGATTGCTTTTGCCTGAGCTATTACATATTTATTGTAACCAAAGGCTGTTTGAAAGATATTCATGGTTATAAGCTCAGTGCTGCCGAACGGCCCTCCATTGGTCAATGAAAGGTTGGTATCATATTGCTTGAATGAATTGGAACATGTTATGAATAAACTTATGGTAAAAGCTTGGGATATGAGAGGTAGTATGATCTTTCTCAGTTTGGTCACGCTATTTGCGCCGTCAATGTCTGCTGCTTCCATGATGTCCGTAGGTATGCTTTCTATGGCAGCTATATATATCACCATCACATATCCTGCCATCTGCCATACTCCCACAGTTACCAAAGCCCAGAACGCGGCTGTAGGATTGTCAAGCCAGTTGAAAAAGAATTTTGAAGTTTTCGTTACTTCGCCTAACTGTACAAAGAATTTTGTAAACACAAATTTCCATATAAATCCCAGAATCAATCCTCCAATAAGATTAGGTAAAAAGTATACGCCTCTAAGCAAGGTCTTGGTCTTTATTTTTGATGTTACAAGAAGCGCTAGGCCGAGTCCCACTATGTTTACGAGAGCAACCATGCATATAGTGTATTTGGCAGTAAGCCAGAATGATGTGATAAATTTTTGGTCTGTAAAAGCTGATATATAATTTTTCAAGCCTACAAACGATGAACCTTTAAATGCAAAACCATCCCAATCTGTGAAAGAGTATATTATGCCCATTAGAAACGGTATAATAACTACATTTACAAATACAAATAAAGATGGAAGCACGAATAAAAATGTTGTTATTTTGTACCTGATATCTTTTCTCATTTTTGCTTTCCCCCCATTCCATATTAGTATATATTATAAAAGCCTCATTATGAGGCTTTTATATAGGTCGTCTACTTTAAAATAAGGTTATGTTTAACAAAGATGTTGATTTTGAGCATCCCGTTTGCCTGTTCACACTTTTTAAGTTCTAAAGCTTATTGCTCTCGTTCATCAAGAACTTTTGCAACTCACTTCGTTCAAACAAGCAAAAGTTCTAGGATTCACTTCGGCAATTTCGCCAAGAACTTAGCAAAAGTGTTCACACCGCTCACTTGGATTGCTCAAAAAATCAACATTATACTTTAATAGAACCTAAAATAA
>CALCDS010000073.1 GCA_937900065.1 uncultured Clostridiaceae bacterium
TTAAAAATGTTCTACTGCAAATAATAATCATGCTGGTGATACATCGTGCTTTTATTTGTGATTTTTATTTATGATAGGCTATAAAAGTTTGATGTTGATTTTTGAGTATCCAGGTGAGCAGTGTGAACGGGTGAACAAGGATACTCAAAAATCAATACTTATGTTAAACGACATTGCTTTTGTAAAATATAGGTTGTCTATCATAAAGAGGAGGTGCTGAACTTGAAGCGGATTTTTGCATATTCAAAATCTCACCTGATTTTATTTTTATTGATAACCGTTTTGATTTTTGCGGCTGTGGTTTATGTACTGCTTAATCGAAATGAGATAAAAATGCCGGATAAAGCTATGTTCGTATATGGGATGCCGTCATACTACACTTATCTAAAAATCTGATATGACCGGCCGCAAAAAAATACAGATGAAAGGATTGGCATCGTATGAATAAAAATATGACTGAAGCTGAAAAGAAAAAGAAAGATTACCAGCAGATAGTAAAGCAGAAAAGCCCCAAATCAGCTCTTTTTAAAAACTGCGTGCTGGCATTTATAGTAGGGGGCATCATATGCTCCATAGGACAATTTTTCAGCAACCTTCTTACAAAATGGGGGATTCCCAAGGATGAATCGAGCATATGGGTTCCGATAATAATGGTATTTTGGGGAGCATTTTTAACCGGGCTTGGAGTTTATGACAATATAGGCAAATACGGCGGAGCAGGCTCGATAGTCCCGATAACCGGTTTTGCAAATTCAATAGTATCGCCTGCAATGGAGTTCAAAAAGGAAGGATATGTGCTTGGAGTAGGAGCAAAGATGTTTGTGATAGCAGGCCCGGTGCTGGTATATGGCATTGCATCTTCTGTAATAGTCGGGCTTATATACTATTTTATAAGATAGGAGGATATTTATGGCTTTAAAGAAAATCGGAAAGCAAACGGTGAGGCTTGAGGCCCCGCCTTCCATAATAGCCACGAGTTCAATAGTCGGGCCTAAAGAAGGCCAGGGCCCTCTTGCACAATATTTCGATACCATACTGAGTGACGACCTATGCGGACAAAAGAGCTATGAAAAGGCCGAGTGCAAGATGGCGATGGATTCAGCAGATAAGGCTATAAGTAAAGCCGGGATCCAAAAAGAAGTCATAGATTATATGCTTTCAGGCGATCTTTTAAATCAGATCATAACTTCTAGCTATACGGCAAGGGAAATGGGTATACCGTATTTCGGGCTGTATGGCGCATGCTCTACGATGGCGGAGTCTCTAAGCTTAGGCTCCATGCTCATAGATGGAGGATATGGGGATTATATATTGTGCATGACCTCAAGCCATTTCAGCAGTGCTGAAAGGCAGTACAGGTTTCCTCTCGAGCAGGGTACTCAAAGGCCCCCGACCGCACAATGGACTGTGACCGGAGCCGGCGCTGCAATACTTTCGCGTGAAGGAAACGGTCCATATGTAACACATGTGACAACCGGAAGGGTAATAGACATGGGCATAAAAGATGCGAACAACATGGGGGCTGCCATGTCTCCTGCTGCAGCAGATACGATAGTCCAGCATTTTAAGGATACGGGTTTTGAACCCAAGGATTATGATATTATCGCAACAGGTGATCTTGCAGCAGTCGGCAAGGAACTTGCAGATGATCTTATAAAAAAGCAGGGATATGATATATCAAATGTTTTCACTGATTGCGGGATTGAGATATATGACTCCAAGAAGCAGGATGTCCATGCAGGCGGAAGCGGATGCGGATGCTCAGCAGTAGTATTTTGCGGATATTTTTACGATATGCTTGCAAAGGGTTTGATAAACAGGATTCTGATGGTTTCTACAGGTGCTCTTATGAGCCCAACGAGCTCGCAACAGGGTGAGTCCATTCCGGGAATAGCCCATGCTGTGACTATTGAAAGGATGGTGTAGTTTATGCTCATGGATTATATATCAGCCTTTGTCGTAGGAGGGATAATATGCGTGATCGGGCAGATATTGATAGACAAGACCCAGCTTACGCCTGCCAGGATACTTGTCATATTTGTGACATCGGGTGTTATACTCACGGCACTGGGCATATATGAGCCCATAGTAAAAATAGGAAAGGCGGGAGCAACAGTACCTCTGCCCGGTTTCGGATATGCGCTTGCAAAGGGAGTAATGAAGGAAGTGACGGAAAAAGGGCTGATTGGAGCCTTTACTGGCGGAGTAAAGGGAGCCGCAGGAGGGATTGCAGCGGCAATAACCTTCGGCTACATAATGTCGATAATATTCAATGCCAAGACTAAAAAATAGGCCGATATGAAAAAAATAAGAGTTATACTTGTAACCGATGGTGATGCAATCGCAATGAAAGCAGTGGAAGAGGCAACCGTAAATATCGGGGGAAGGTGCATCTCTATGTCTGCCGGAAACCCGACGCCTATAACCGGACCTGAAATAGTGGACCTTATTAAATCGGCAAAACATGATCCTGTCGTAGTCATGGTGGACGATAGAGGGCATACAAAGATTGGAAAAGGCGAGCAGGCCATGGATTATATAATAAACAACGATATGATAGATGTGATGGGCGTTATAGCTGTTGCATCAAATACCAAACATGTAAATGGCGTAAAGGTCGATTTTTCTATAGATAAAAATGGAAAGTTGGTGGATTGCGGGGTCGACAAGCACGGCAACAAAAAGAAAAATCATATAGTTATCGGAGATACAGTGGATATATTGAACAAAAAACATCTTCCAATCATCGTGGGTGTCGGTGATCCTGGAAAGATGAACGGCCGTGACAGTGCGCAGATAGGCTCGCCTGTAATAACAAAAGCCATGGAAGAGATCATAAAGACTTACAATAAAGTAAGGTAAGAAGATTTTTCTACCACCGAAAAATTTTCTATTTATGTGTACGGCACATTTCAATGAACTCTTTTGCCAGGTTTGTAAGAAGTTTGTTCTTATGATAAATGATGCGAAACTCCCGGTCGAGATGCAAACCTTCAACTTGCAATTCAACGACAGTGCCTTTTTTCAATTCATCCTGTATCAGCATATGGGATAGTACCGACACGCCCAGTCCTTCTCTTACAGCATTTATAAGAGCCTCTGCACTTGTGCTCTCCCATGATGGGACATAGGTGTATTCTAAAGATGCGAGCACGTGGTCAAACAATTCTCTGGTGCCGCTTCCCTTTTCCCTCAGCAGCAATGGTTGTGAAAGCAGCTGTTCTATCGTTATTGTTTCCCTTTTGCAAAGAGGGTATGAAGGGCTGCATATGACAACCAGTTTGTCCTTCATATAAGCCTCGCAAAGTATGCTGTCTGAATGGATGGTACCTTCTATCATGCCAAAATCAAGTTCGTTTTGCAGAATTTTTTTCTCTATAAGATCGGAATTTCCAATAAAAACTTCGATGCTTGACTGAGGATGTTTTTTATAAAAAGTGCTTACATATTGTGGCATGAGACGGGTGCCGACGGTAATGGAAGCGCCGACCCTCAATTTACCGGAACGTTCCCATTGCCGTATGTTATCCTCCATATTGTCAAAAAGAGAAACGATGTGGGTAGCATATTCAAGAAAATTCCTGCCCATATCCGTGAGATAGAGCCGTTTGGATATGCGGTCGAACAGTTTTACGCCATAGTATTGTTCCAGTTCCTTAACAGCGATGCTGACCGCAGGCTGTGCTATATGCAGCTTTTCTGCGGCTTTTGTTATGCTTTTTTCTTCACAGACTGCTACGAAAATCTTCATATGTCTTAAAGTCAATTGATTTGCTCTCCATTCATAAATAAAACCATATAATTTATATAAAATTATAATATTTTACTTATGAATTTTCAAGTGATATACTTACTTGTAATTGTTAATGGGAGGAAGGTAAAATCTAATTGTTCAAGAATTTAGGGGATACTATAAACAAAAATAAGCTCTACAAATCTTTTGCATTATTTATCACATTTCTAAAAGCAAGCACATTTACTTTTGCAGGAGGCCTTGCCATCGTTCCGGCCATTGAACGGGATGCAGTAGAAAAGTATAAGCTTTTAAGCGAAGATGAATTTATGGAATATGCCACACTCTCGCAAACCATGCCCGGCGTAATAGCATTGAATTGCGCCACGCTTGTCGGGCGCCGTGCGGCGGGCGTTGTCGGAATGCTGGCCGCTGGCTTTGGTGCGATACTTCCGGCATTTGTATTTATGCTTTTAGCTACGATTCTGGCAAAAATGATCCCCCAGCAAGGAAGATTCCTAGGAGCCATGCGCGGGATAAGGGCGGCATCTGCCGCACTGGTGCTTTCAGCTGCCTTTTCTCTGGGCAGATATAACTTAAAGAGTACTTTCGCCGTCATCGTGATGATCGCTGCTCTTCTGCTCGTTGTTCTGGGGAATTTGGGCGCACCGGTTATTATAGTGCTGTCCGGAGTTACCGGATATATTTACCAACATATTAAGCGATATCAAGAAAGGAGTCGTAATGATGCTTCTTAATTGTTTTAAATTATTTTACACATTTGTCAAACTCGGCTTCCTAAGCTTCGGAGGCGGTTATGCTATGCTCTCCATGATAATGTCTGAAGCACGGCACTTTTCAGTTACTCCTGCCCAATTTGCAGACTTGAATGCGCTGGATATGGTGGTACCGGGTGCCATAGCCATCAATGCTGCAACCTATGTCGGGTATTTGTACCAGGGGATGGCGGGATCCATTGCGGCAACAATAGGGGTTTCCCTGCCCTCTTTTGTTTTAACTGTTGTTGTCATGCGTTTTTTTGCACATTTTAAGGACAATCTCTGGCTGACTGATATTTTATCCGGCATCAAACCAGCAGCCGTGGGTCTGATCGCGGCTGCGGCAATCACGATTGCATCTGATGTGCTTACGGTACCTGGGAAGGATATTGGAAATTTGCTAGTCAATCCGATCGGCACTTTGTCTTTGGTCCCTGTTGTTGTTTTTATACTTACAGCAGTGCTCAATATACGTTTTAAGATCAATCCGATTTTACTGACTGTACTGGCTGGGATTGTCGGAGCCATTGTGATATTGTGAATGTAAAATATTAAAAGAGGCGTTATCTTACAGGATAACGCCTCTTTTAAATCGGTTTGATATGGTCTAGTGAGTTTGTTTTTTATTTGTACGCCGTGTCTTTTTTATACTGCTAGGGAGTAACCCCATATGAAGGATCTATGAAATTGAATCCACCTTCATCACCAGGTTTGAAATTGTCCCATATATTATCTGAAGAATCGCTTTCAGTAGGAAGCTGGTACTTGTAATCGGCAACCCTGCTGTCTACAGGATATGGCCTTTTTATAAACACTTTTTCTCTTAAAAGAGGAAGCGGCGTAAATTCGGTTGCAAGTTTTCCAGTAAGCATATTTATAGTGGCTTTTACATGTGTGGTGCACTTTTCCGTTGGAACCGTGCCTTGGATAAAGAGGTCCGTAATTAGCCTTGAACCCCTTGGGTCTTGTGAGCAGAGCTCGGTAGGCAATTCACCCGAGTCTTTACATACCGTAGCCGTAACAAGTCCGCTGGGCCTCTCAAAGTCTTTTATCGGAAGATTTTTGTGGATTTCCTTCATTATATCTCCCCACATCTGTGCTGTTTCGCCGCTTGTCAAACTCAACTTTTCACTCGGTTTGTCATGCCCCATCCATATTGCTCCCGAATAATATGCAGTCAGGCCCGCAAAATAAGCATCAGCCGATTCGTTTGTCGTACCTGTTTTACCTGCGGCAGGAATGGAGCCCATATTTGCCTTTGAGCCTGTGCCTCCGTTTATAACGCCCTTTAGCGTATCGATCATCAGGTAGGCTGCCTGAGGTGATATCACCTTATGCTTTTCAGGATTTTTTTCAAGCAGCACGTTTCCTTCGCTGTCTAAAACTTTGGTGTAGAGTATAGGTTGTGTATATACTCCCTTGTTTCCAAAACTGCCGTATGCCGCAGCCATCTCCATCGGAGTAACACCATTTGTCATCCCTCCGAGCGCTATTGCAGGCACCACATCGGTGTTGCCATTTTCGTCCGGCGTTGTGACGAGATGCTGCAGTCCGAATTTTTTCAGATATTCTATGCTCTTGCTTGGGCTTATCTTCAATATGAGTTTGGCGGCTACAACGTTTTTGGACTGCTTTATGGCATATCTTAACGTACAGAAGCCATCATATTTTTTATTGAAATTCTGGGGGCCCTCTCCTTTCCATCCTGCTGCCGCTGCAGCCTCAGGAGTGAATGGGGAATCATCGATTACAGTCGCCGGAGCATAACCCATATCAAATGCCGGGCCATAAACGGCAAGAGGTTTCATGGACGAACCGGGCTGCCTTGCTATATCTGTCGCTCTGTTTTGCGACATCAACGGCTGTTCACCTCTGCCGCCTAAGACAGCTCTGACCTCTCCAGTCAAATAATCGTCTATTACAACGCCTATCTGTGGCTGTATGATTTTATCCTTTCCCCATACTGCAATATCCTTTTTCAGCTTGGGGTAATATTTATCATCGTTGGCTACTTTGTTTACAATATCCTGTATCTTAGTATCTATAGTAGTATATATCTTCAATCCTCCTGAATAGATTTCCTGATTGACTTCGTCATCGGAATACTTGTATTTGGCTTTAAGGTCGTCCTTTACCTCTTGGATCGCAGATTCTATAAACCATTGATATTTGACTTTGGTATTGTCTGTCCGCTTGGTAAAAGAGTTGATATTGAATTTTTGCATTTCACTCTTTGCCTTTTCAAAATCTTCTTTGCTTATCATATTATTTTCAAGCATTTTTGAAAGCACGACAATGCCCCTGTTGACGTAAACTTCAGGAGTGTCTTCATTCAAATACGGGTTATATCTCGACGGGGATTGATTTATGCCTGCAATCAGTGCGCTTTCCGCAAGGGTCAGCTGATCAACGTCCTTGTTGAAATAGTATTCTGCCGCAGCCTGAATGCCATATGCAGAACCTCCCAGGTGTATTGTATTGAGATAATACTCAAGTATCTGATCCTTTGACAATTCTCTTTCAAGCTTGATTGCAAGATATGCTTCCTGTATTTTTCTCTTGAAATCTTTTTTAGGGGTAAGAACCGTGTTCTTTATAAGCTGTTGGGTTATGGTTGAAGCTCCCTGTTCTAATGATTTTGATTTTATGTCCTGCCATAAAGCACCGAATATACGCTTGATATCAATACCGAAATGCTCTCTGAAACGCTCGTCCTCAATTGCGATAAACGCATCCTGGGTATACTTTTTAACTTTTGATAAAGGAACGTATGTCCTATTTTCAACCTGATGAAGGCTTTCAATATAATTCCCGTCTTTATCATATATCTTGGTTGTTTGGGCAAGGTTGGTAAAGCTATCTATACTTAGTTCAGGAGCAGTATTGACGAAAGCAAGTACAATACCACCGCACGCACCTGCAGCAATCAATATTATCAGCAATATAGTAAGCATTATTACTTTCCATACTTTAACTTTTTTCTTTTTTGCTTTTTTGCCTGTTGTATTGTTATTTTTATTGTTCATGTTAACCTCCTAATGCGGAATAGGATAGCAAAGCCAAAAAAATCCAAAATTTTCATAATTTTCTTCCGGATGGCATCAATTGACCTTAATTAATGCTTTGGAATCGCATTTATCTAATATGTAGATTTACTATAATCATTTATAAGTATAGGCATACTTTTTACCCATTATAACATAAAACTAGACCCATGTTAATCGAAACATATAAGGCTCAGATAGGATGAAAACATGCATATTATGACTGCAATTCCTTATATAAAATTCGAGTAAATATGGAACACTATATAAGAGGGGATCAATATAGCCTTAGATTTAAAATCTGGAGGATTATAATATGAAGTATGTGTTTTATATAACCGCGGCAATACAGATACCGATGTTTATAATAACGGTCTACTATACTATTATTTCTTTGTTTGGAATATATAAAAAGAAGGAAACCGAACAATTTACGCCATGCAAAAGATTCGCACTTATAATTGCAGCGCATAATGAAGAAATGGTGATTGCCAATGCCGTGGACAGTCTAAGAGACCTCGACTATCCTAAAAAGCTGTATGATATTTTTGTTATCGCAGACAATTGCAATGACAGGACCGCTAATATAGCGCAGATGCATGGAGCAAGGGTATATGAACGTTTTGATAAGTCACAAAAGGGAAAAGGCTATGCCCTTGAGTGGATGTTCAAGCGCATATTTGAGATGGATTCAAGTTATGATGCCATTGCTGTATTTGACGCAGACAACCTTGTATCAAAAAATTTTTTAAGTGAAATGAACAATAAGCTTTGCAATGGCTATAATGTCGTGCAAGGCTTCCTTGACAGCAAAAACCCAAATGATTCATGGATAACGGCTTCATATTCAATAGCATTTTGGACCGCAAACAGGATGGGTCAGCTTGCTAAAAGCAATATAGGACTGTCAAATCAAATTGGAGGAACGGGTTTTTGCGTCAGCACGGAAATACTAAAAAAGTATGGCTGGGGCGTTACCTGCCTTACAGAGGATCTCGAATTTTCGTGCAAGCTGGTATTGAATGGAGAAAAGGTGGGGTGGGCTCATAATGCTGTGATATATGATGAAAAGCCGATAACGCTTCAGCAATCCTGGAAGCAGAGAAAGAGATGGATGCAGGGTTTTGCAGATGTTGCAGACCGGTTTTTCTTTAAGCTTCTTTACAAAGGAATAAAAGATTTCGATTTTACTGCCTTGGATTGTGCATTGTATACGATACAGCCCTTTATCGTAATCGGATTGGGGCTGTCGACACTCTTGACTCTTGTTCAAAGCGTACTGAATTATCCTATGAATGTTTTCTTGATAAAATTTTTGCTGAACAGCCTTTTTGGAATAGGAGATAAGCTTTGGAATATAATCTCATTTATTACTCTGGTATATACACCTTTTGCTCTCTTGCTCGATAGGAAACTGGGATTGAGGATAATGCTGTGGTATGTTTTCTATCCCTTTTATATATTGACTTGGATACCTATTTCCATACAAGGCATAATCAATAAAAACAAAAAGGAGTGGGATCATACGATCCATACAAGGGTCATAAGCATCGACGATATAGAAAATGAGGGATTAGAAAATGGAAAGGAAAGTCTGGCTTAAAAAATAGTAACTTAATACCCCCAATCATCATAAATATAGATAAAAGGGGGTATTTTTATGCTGCCTTCACGTAAAAGAAAAATCCGCCTTATTATTTATTTGCTTTTGATTTTGTTCATCATAATATTTGTTTTTATCAAAATAGACAGAGACGTAAAACCTGTTCTGTTTTCAGTATCAAATGCTGAAGCAAGGATCTTGGCAACCGAATCAATAAACAGGATAGTAAAAGAGGAACTTTCCAAGAATGTCAAATACAGCGATTTTGTTGAAATAAAGACCGACAGCAATGGGGACATATCTGCAATCGAGATGAATACTATTGAGATGAACAAATTCGGAACGGCCGTTGCTCTAAAGGTGCAGGAGGAAATGAAATTTTTGGGAGGAAGGGGAATAGGAATACCCGTAGGAGTTTTAACCAAAAGCGCATTGCTCTCATATATGGGTCCGGTAATACATGTAAAGGTGCTGCCGTATGGCAATGTGTCCACTGATTTTAGGTCGGAGCTGGAATCAGCAGGGATAAATCAGAGCAGGTACAGGGTCTATATAGTGGTCAACGTCAATTTGCAGCTGATGATACCTTTCGGCGAAGAGAAGATGAATGTTTCTTCAGGGATACCGATTGCCGAAACATTGATAGTCGGCAAGGTGCCGAGCAGTTATTTCAATACGGGTTCAGGAGGCTTTGGCGTACCGTATGCGGTCCCGACCCCATCCCAATAGGGAATAGTCCTTTCTAATAGCGAGAGACTCACTTAAATTGCTAAAAAGTCAACATTATATTTTAACATAGTCAAAGATTAAACTGTTTTTGATAGATGAGCCATGTAAATTTTTAGCATGGCTTTTTATTTTGAAAGTATATTTTTAAATATTTCTTGCATAAAGTTGCAATAATTCGGTTTACAAATTTTATAAATGTGTCTATTATTTAAAGTAATTATATTATAAAGGAGGAAGTAGAAGGATGAAAAGCATCGAAAAAGAACCAGATGCACCAATAAAAAAAGAAGGATTCACGACAGGGTTTGCAGTATTCTTTGCGACATTAGGTTCTGCCGTAGGGCTTGGCAACATATGGAAATTTCCGTATTTGATAGGGGCAAATGGTGGAGGAGCATTTTTAATAGTATATTTATTCTGTATAATATTTGCGTGTATGCCTGTTATGGTTTGCGAATTATTTATAGGAAGAAAAACAAGAAGCAACGCTGTACAGGCTTTTGAAAAGTTGAAAGTAAAACCGTTTTGGAAAAGTATCGGTTTCATGGGTATTATAGCAGCATTTTTAATCATGTCATTTTATAGCTGCGTAGCTGGATGGGTTTATCTTTATATATTTAAAGCCATAAAAGGTGATTTTGCAGGTATTAGCGCACAAAGTGCGGCCGCACAATTTTCAAAAGCATCGGTCGGCATCATATCCCCTATACTATGGCAGATAATAGTGATAGCAGTTGTATCTGCCGTGATAATAGCAGGCGTGCAAAAAGGGATTGAGAGAGTGACTAAAACGCTTATGCCTATATTATTCATATTGATAATAATATGCGACATAAGGTCTCTTACGCTATCCGGGGCAAGCCAGGGACTGGATTTCCTATTCAGGATCGATTTTTCAAAACTTACGGCTCAGGGAATACTTGTAGCTTTAGGTTTGGGTTTCTTTAAACTTTCCCTCGGTATGGGCACGATGCTCACATATGGCAGTTATTATACCGATGACAATAATCTGATAGGTACTTCTGCCAAAGTAGCCGTGTCGGATACAATAGTGTCAATACTTGCAGGAGTAGCAATCTTTCCGGCAGTGTTCACATTCGGAATGGGCCCTGATAATGGCCCGGGACTTTTGTTTATGACAATACCGCTTGTATTTTCAAAGATACCTTTTGGAAATGTGCTTTTGGTGGCCTTTTTCTTTTTGACTGCGATTGCAGCAACAACGGCAATGATATCTATGATGGAAGTGCCTGTGGCCTATTTAAATGAAAGCAAAAAGATTCCAAGGAAAAAAGCAGTCTTGTCTGTTGCGGTTATTATAATGCTGATTGGGATTTTAGCATCGCTTTCAGCCGATGGGGCAAGCCTTTTAGGCGGCGCAAAAGTATTTGGGTTGACATTCTTTAATTTATTTGATTTTGTTTCCTCCAATATATTGATGCCTTTAGGCGGTTTCCTTATTTTAATAGTGGTGGGCTGGTTCTTGAGCAAGAAGGATTTTGAATATGAGCTTTCAAATAAGGGCAGCATCAATACTAAAACTGCAGCCGATATGTTATATCTGGTTATAAAATATGTAACTCCGGTTTTGCTGATAATAGTATTTCTAAATACATTGGGAATAATAAGGCTGAGCTGATTATAAATGGATGATGGGTACTTTTAATCCCTCGCATTAAAAAATTGCTGAGGATGTTTAAAAACAAAGAGCCGGATAGAATCCGGCACAATAATGATATTTGGGGATATGTTGTACATTACATCTGCATAATATTATAGCATATTTGCGGTGAAATGCAAAATAGTATAACAAATATAGAGAAAGCTTCATGATAAAAATTAATGGAGCCTTTTTTAAAAGTGTGCAGTTTGCTCAATATATGTGATCTTTGTTTTATATAAAGTGTTTTAATGTATATGCCAGTGGTATATAATTAAATATGTG
>CALCDS010000074.1 GCA_937900065.1 uncultured Clostridiaceae bacterium
GCCTTAGAACTTAAAAAGTGTGAATAGGCGAACGGGATGCTCAAAAACCAACAGCATTCTTTAATAAAGCCAATTTTAGAGTGAATGCTTAAAAATCAATGCCTTTGTTTAATAGAGCATTATATTTAAGATTGGAGAATTATAAAACAGGGAGGGATACTATTGCTAGAAGTACGAACTGATCTGGCTCTTGAAGCGCATGAAGCATATGCCAAAGAGAACAAGGGTGAGATACCCGGTGTTTCAACTGATGTCGAGGATGGTAAAGAGATAAAAATCACCAGAGTCAGGATACTGGATAAAAGAGGAGAGAAGATAATAGGAAAACCCATTGGGACATATGTGACGATAGAAGCTCAAAATCTGAGGGATTTTGAACAGGATCTCCAAGATGAATTGAGCAAAACCGTTGCAAAGGAACTTGATGATATAATAAAACTCGACGAGGATAAGACCGCACTTGTTGTAGGACTCGGGAACTGGAATGTCACACCGGATGCGCTCGGGCCCAAGGTGGTATCAAGGCTTATGATAACAAGGCATTTAAAACGCCTGATGCCTGACAGCCTGGAGAAGGGAACAAGGCCCGTATGTGCCATTTCTCCTGGCGTATTGGGAATTACGGGAATTGAAACGAGCGAAATAATACAGGGTGTGGTCAAAAAAATAGAGCCTGATATCGCAATCGTAGTGGATGCTTTGGCGTCGAGAAGATTGTCAAGGGTAAGCACTACCATACAGATAAGCGATACAGGCATAAGTCCGGGTTCAGGAGTCGGCAACAGGAGGACCGGACTTAATGAAAGCATACTCAAGATTCCTGTAATCGCGGTTGGAGTGCCTACCGTGGTAGATGCCGCTACTATGGCAAATGATACGATAGACATGGTCATAGACAATTTGATTAAAAATTCCAAAGGCGCTAAGGAATTTTATAATATGCTTAAAGGCATAGATCGCAATGAAAAATTGGAGCTTATAAATGAAGTGCTGTCTCCATATGCTGCAAATTTGATGGTGACTCCCAAAGAAGTGGATTCGATAATCGACAATATATCAAAGATAGTTGCAAATGGTTTAAATATTGCCCTGCAACCCTCGATACATTTAAAGGATATCAACAGATATATAAATTAAAATCGGTATCGCTCTTCAAGTATCATATATATCCCGGTGCTTGAATATATTTTTAAAGAACATAAAAGGACGGGTGCCTGTATGATACATATGAAAGCTTTGAAATTGCCTAATTATTGTAAAATAATATCGGCCATAATAGTACTGGTTATAGGAATAGCTTTTATAAAAAGCCTTCCTCAATCGGGATATGTACAAGCTTTTAGCGGGGATTCAAAACCAGATGAGGCAAAGCCGATTTACAAGGTGATAATGAATAAAACACTTCCAATGCTTGACATATCCATGAATGAGGATTATAGTCTGCCGTCTTCTCAATTCATAGCTTATACCTTACTTAAATATATTACGAAAGTAGACATATCGGATCCTAAAACATATCTATCCTCTCAAATTCCGCTGCTCAATCTTTTTGATGTGTCTGAAGGTTTTAGCGGAAGTGTGGATGCAAAACCGGGTGCACAGCAGGTAGAAAATCAACCGGCCAAAGAGGCTGTAGCGAGCGGAAATTTTGATGCTGCACCGCTGGAAAATGTTAAAATAGATTACAGCAAGCCTGCAGTCGTAATATACCATACCCATACGACCGAATCATATACTTCCTCGGAAAATTATAAGTACACTTTTGTCGGAGGAGAATATAAGACTACTGATAAAAATTTTTCGGTTTGCAAAATAGGTGATGAAATAAAAAATTATATTGAAAAATACTATGGTTTAGCTGTGATAAATGATACTACTATTCATGACTACCCATATTATAATGGAAGTTATAAAAGATCGAGGGTTACAATTGAAGCGCTGATCAAAAAATATCCGGACGCAAAATTTTTTATAGATGTACATAGGGATGCAGCGGTACCAAGGGATAAGATGCTGATCGATTTAAGAGGTGATAAGGCCGCAAAAATGATGTTTGTGATAGGAAAGGGGAATCCTCACTGGCAGGAGAATTATCAGCTTTCCCAAAAGCTGAATCAGAAGATAGAAGAGCTGTATCCGGGGTTATCCAGGGGCATATTGGTCAAACAAGCGCTCTATAACCAGGACATATCGAACAAGGTGATACTGATAGAAATTGGAGGAGATGTAAATACTCTTGAGGAATCGATCGTAACTGCGAAAATGGTTGGCAGGGCATTAGGTCAGATGGTAAGCCCTGAAAATGATAACAAAAAGCAATGATTTGAAAGGTGCTTGACAGTCAAGATTTTAAAGAATACTGCAGGTTGTCATGTATTGACACTGATTACATGGGTTTATTATAATGTAAAGAGCTAGTATGAAATTGATGCATAATATCTTTAAATAAATTGATTGATCTGAGACCTAAAAGAAGAGGAGTCATCCCTTTTATTTACGGCTTTGTTTAACAAAGCCTATTTTATAGATGTTTTTACAACTAAGGAGGATAAATATGGCTAGTGAAAAACAGAAAAGGATAAGGAACTTTTCTATAATAGCTCATATAGATCACGGCAAATCAACATTGGCTGATAGATTGATAGAAAAGACCGGTACCTTGACTAAAAGGGAAATGGAAGAGCAGGTCCTTGATGATATGGACCTTGAAAGGGAAAGGGGAATAACTATAAAATCAAGGGCCGTAAGGCTCATATATAAACACACCGACGGGAAAGAATATATATTGAACCTCATAGATACCCCGGGCCATGTGGATTTCAATTATGAAGTGTCAAGGAGCCTGGCTGCATGTGAAGGCGCAATACTCGTCGTTGATGCAACCCAGGGCGTGCAGGCGCAAACGCTTGCCAACTGTTATCTTGCGCTTGACCATAATCTTGAAATTGTGCCTGTAATAAATAAGATCGATCTTGCAAGCGCTGATCCTGATGAGACGAAGAGGGAGATTGAAGATATAATAGGGCTGGATGCTTCAGATGCACCTTTGATATCCGCTAAAGTCGGAATCGGCATAGATGATGTATTTAAAGCTATAATAGACAAGATACCATATCCGCAGGGAAATAGTGACGAGCCGCTTCAGGCTCTTATTTTTGATAGTTTATACGACAGCTATAAAGGTGTCATTGCCCATATAAGGATTGTACAAGGCACGCTAAAAAACGGAATGAAAATAAAGATGATGTCTACAGGCAAAGAATTTGATGTTACCGAAATAGGCATATTCACTCCCAACATGGTACCCGTAGGCTCACTTGAAGCCGGAGAAGTCGGATACGTAGCTGCCAGCATGAAGGACGTGCGCGACACAAGGGTGGGAGATACCATAACGAATGCCGACAATCCTTCTAAAAGTTCACTTCCAGGATATCGTCCGGCTGTTCCAATGGTTTTTTGCGGAATATATCCTTCCGATGGTGCAAAATATCCTGAGTTGAAAGATGCTTTGGAAAAGCTGCAGCTGAATGATGCAGCTTTGTCATTTGAACCTGAAACATCTGCTGCCCTTGGATTCGGTTTCAGATGCGGTTTTTTGGGGCTGCTTCATATGGAAGTAGTACAAGAGAGGCTTGAGAGGGAATATGATTTGGATCTGGTGACCACGGCTCCAAGCGTAATATACAAGGTCATGAAGACTGACGGTACTCTTTTGGAGCTCACAAATCCCACCAACCTTCCGGATCCGTCCGAAATAAGTTATATGGAAGAGCCTATCGTAAGTACGACAATAATAACCCCTTCAGATTATACAGGCCCGATTATGGAATTGTGTCAGGGGCGCAGGGGCGTTTTTAAAGACATGAAATACCTTGAAGAGAAAAGGGTGATGCTCCATTACGAGATGCCTTTAAACGAGATAATATATGATTTCTTCGATGCATTAAAATCAAGGACCAAAGGATATGCTTCCCTTGATTATGAGCTTTCAGGATATAAGGAGTCGGAACTCGTAAAACTTGACATATTGTTAAACGGTGAGCTGGTTGATGCACTTTCCATGATAGTACCTTCAGAAAGAGCCTATGCCCGCGGCAGGTCGATTGCCGTAAAGCTTAAGGAAGTAATACCAAGGCAGCTTTTCGAAATACCCATACAGGCTGCCATAGGTTCGAAGATAATAGCAAGGGAAACGGTAAAAGCCCTAAGGAAAGATGTGCTCGCCAAATGTTATGGAGGGGATATATCAAGAAAGAAGAAACTCCTCGAGAAGCAAAAAGAGGGGAAAAAGAAGATGAGAAAGATAGGTTCGGTTGAACTTCCTCCAGAGGCATTCATGGAGGTATTGAAGATAGACTAGGGGTGAAACTGTGGAAAAGCTGGGATTGTACATTCACATACCTTTTTGCAAGAGCAAATGCTTTTACTGTGATTTTAATTCTTACAGCGGAAAAGATTATCTGCAGGAAAGGTATGTGGACAGCTTGATTGCCGAGCTCAAGTTTAGAGAACCGATAATTGAAAAGAGCGGGATAAGCACGATATACATAGGTGGGGGAACTCCCACCTATTTGAATAATATTGCTTTTAAAAAATTGTTTTCATATTTAAAAAGGTATTATAGAAGTGGCGTTGAATATTCTTGTGAGGCCAATCCCGGGACTTTAAACAAAGAAAAGCTGTCCATACTCAAGGAAAATGGAGTGAACAGGCTTAGCATAGGCCTTCAATCTTGGAACGATGATATATTAAAGCGATTGGGAAGGATACACAATGTGTACGATTTTATAGAGAATTATGATTCTGCAAGAAAGATAGGCTTTGATAATATAAATGTAGACATTATGTTCTCAATACAGGGACAGACCATGAGCGACTTTGAAAATACTTTAGATAATGTTTGCAATATGAATCCGGAACACATATCATGCTATGGGCTTATAATCGAAGACGGGACTTTGTTTGGAGAGCGTTATAAAAATGGAGAATTAAAGGAAGTCGATGAGGATACCGACCGTGCAATGTATTACACAGCCGTAGAAAAACTGCGGAAGGCGGGATATTTACGGTATGAGATTTCAAACTTTGCAAAATCTAATTATGAGTGCAGGCATAATATAATTTACTGGGATACAAGGCACTACCTTGGAATAGGTGCTGGTGCCCATTCATATATAGGGGATGTCAGATTTTCAAATGTGACTGCTCCTGAAAAATATATAAGACTGATTGAAAATTATAAGCTGCCTGTAGCAGATGAGGAGCATTTGACGACAGACGACATGATGAGTGAATTCATGTTTATGGGGCTTAGGATGACTAAAGGGGTACAGTTTAGCGATTTTAAAAATAGATTTGGACTTGACATGGAGAATGTATATGGCAAACAGATAGAAAAGCTTCAAAAATACGGGCTGGTAAAAGTAAATGGGAACAGCCTGTCATTGACGGACAGGGGAATCGATATATCAAATGCTGTTTTTGTAGAGTTCATAAGGTGATTTTGAAGAATTATCCATGAAATTCGTTGACTTTGTAATTTTTCGATTTACAATTATGTAGTTGACGAATTATAATATTGGCTGAAATACAAAAAGGTATTGACAAAATTATACGGTAGTGATATTTTAAAAACGTGATAATTAGCACTCAATATGGCAGAGTGCTAACAAGCGAGGTGATATGATGGACTTAGATGAAAGGAAGAGGCATATTCTCAAGGCATTGATAAATGATTATATAGTCACTGCGGAACCTGTAGGATCCAGAACAATAGCCAAAAGATACAGGCTTGGTATAAGCTCGGCCACTATAAGAAACGAGATGGCTGATCTTGAGGATATGGGTTACCTGGAACAGCCTCACACCTCTGCAGGAAGGATCCCATCCGATAAAGGCTACAGGGTATACGTAGATTGCCTTATGGGTTCGGAAAAATTATCGAATCAGGAAATAGAGTTGATAAAAAACAGCATATGCAGTGTCATTGAAGGCGAGATAAACAGGATCATCAAGGAAATGACCAAGGTGCTGTCGGCGCTTACGAATTATACTGTAATGGTTATGGCGCCGCAGACAATGAACAGCATGGTAAAGCATATACAGCTTATAGCAATAGATGATTTGCATGTAATGGCTGTGGTCGTGACCAATTTCAGTGTAGTGAACAGCAGCAGCATAACTCTTTCTAGACCTATTGATAGTGACAAGCTGATGACTATAAACAATATATTGAATGATAAGCTGAAAGGCCTTACACTGGAAGAGATCAATCTTAAGATTATTTCCGAAGTACAGAACAGCGTAACCGGGTATAGTGAAATATTTAATGAAATAATACCGATTCTGTATAAGAGCCTGAAAAAAAGAGACAAAGGTGAGATTTACCTTGAGGGCAGTTCAAACATATTTAATTACCCTGAGTATAATGCAATCGACAAAGCAAAACAATTTCTAACTATGCTCGATAAGAAGGATTTACTGCGGAATCTATTATCGTGTGACGGCGACAGCATTAAGATATCCATAGGCCATGAGAATCAGTATGATGAAATAAGCGATTGCAGTATAGTGACCTCGAGCTATAAGATCGGAGACGATGTAGTAGGCTCATTAGGCATAATAGGGCCTACAAGGATGTATTATTCCAAAGTTACAGCTATACTTGAGTATTTTATATCATACTTGAATGATATGCTGACCAGTTACTATTATGATAAGTGACATGGTTGCAATTTCAATAATATGTAAATATTAAGAGGTGATTATATGGCGGAAGAGGAAAAGATAATTAAAGATAAAAAAACAACTGAAAGTGAAGAGTCAGCTAAAAGTAAAAAAACAGCTGAAAGCAAAAGGGCAACTGAAAATAAAAACACAGTTAAAAATGAAAAAACAGTTGAGGATAAAAATACAGCTGAAGATAAAAAAAAGAATGCCAGCAATGATATCGCGGATAATGCTGAACAAAATGCCCAAGAAGAAAATATAATAGATAATGACGAAAATAAAAGCAATGATGAGATTGATAAGCTGAAAAAGCAGCTTGAAGAAAAGGAAAATGAATTAAACGGGTATATAGATATTGCAAAGAGAATAAAAGCTGAATTTGAAAACTATAAAAAAAGGACTCTTAGAGAAAAGGAACAGCTTTATACAGACATAACAGGTGAGATAGTTTCAAAATTCCTTCCTGTTATTGATAACCTTGAAAGAGCAGCAGCTTCCGATTCAGAGGATGTTGAATCTATGTCAAAAGGGCTGAAAATGATCTTAAAACAGTTCAATGATGTGTTATCAAAAGAGGGAGTCGAAGAAATAGAGGCTATGGGTAAGGAATTTGATCCTAATCTGCACAATGCGGTCATGCATACAACAGATGAAAGTGTAGATGAAGGGGTCATTGTAGAGGTATTTCAAAAGGGTTACAAGATAAAAGACAAGGTTATAAGGCACAGTGTGGTCAAGGTCGCAAATTAGGACCACAAGGTGATTTTGATTTTAGAGTTAGCTGATTATAATAGGTACATTCTCTTCAGCTTCAATAATATAAATAAGATCAAAAGCAGGAGATTGTCCTGAAACGTTTAAAGGAGGAATAATTTATGGGAAAAGTAATTGGTATAGACTTGGGAACAACATTCTCATGCGTAGCCGTTATGGAAGGCGGAGAGCCCGTTGTAATAGCTAATGCCGAAGGTGCAAGAACAACACCCTCGGTTGTGGCATTTTCAAAAACGGGAGAAAGAATGGTAGGCCAGGTGGCAAGGCGTCAGGCTATCACAAACCCTGAAAGAACGGTTTATTCAATTAAAAGAAAAATGGGCACTAACTATAGAGTTAATATCGATGGTAAAGAATATTCGCCTCAGGAAATTTCAGCAATGATACTTCAGAAATTGAAAACTGATGCTGAAAGTTATCTAGGGGAGAAAGTGACACAGGCTGTAATAACAGTTCCTGCATATTTCAACGACAGCCAAAGACAGGCTACGAAGGATGCAGGTAAAATTGCCGGACTTGAAGTTTTAAGGATAATAAATGAACCTACGGCAGCTTCACTTGCGTATGGACTGGACAAAATGGAATCCAATCAGAAAATACTTGTATATGATTTAGGCGGAGGCACATTCGATGTGTCCATACTTGAACTTGGCGATGGAGTGTTTGAAGTAAAATCCACCAACGGCAATACTCACCTTGGCGGTGATGATTTCGACCAGAGAGTAATGGATTATATAATAGATACATTCAAGAGGGAGAACGGGATTGATTTAAAAAATGACAAGATGGCTTACCAGAGAATAAAGGAAGCTGCTGAAAAAGCCAAGATTGAATTGTCAAGCGTGATGAGTACCAACATAAATCTGCCCTTTATTACAGCAGATGCATCAGGCCCGAAGCACCTTGATATGACTTTAAGCAGAGCAAAGTTTGAAGAGCTTACGGCCGATTTGGTTGAGTCAACGATTGAGCCTATGAAAAAAGCTTTAAGCGATGCAAACCTTACCATAGATCAAATCGATAAAGTCATACTTGTAGGAGGTTCCACAAGGATTCCTGCAGTTCAGGAAAGAGTAAAGAAGTTTACAGGCAAAGAGCCGAGCAAGGGCGTAAACCCTGATGAATGTGTTGCAGTAGGCGCGGCAATACAGGCCGGTGTTTTGACTGGAGAAGTAAAGGATGTATTGCTCCTTGATGTAACACCGTTGACACTTGGCATTGAAACCATGGGTGGTGTCATGACAAAGCTTATAGACAGGAATACTACGATTCCTACAAAGAAAAGTCAGATATTCTCTACGGCAGCGGATGGACAGAGCACTGTTGAAATACATGTGCTGCAGGGTGAAAGACCAATGGCAAGGGATAATAAGACCCTTGGCAGATTTACTCTAACAGGTATACCGCCCGCGCCGAGAGGAGTTCCTCAAATAGAGGTTACATTTGATATAGATGCCAATGGAATACTGCATGTTTCCGCAAAGGATTTAGGAACTGGAAACGAGCAGAAGATAGTGATAACAGCTTCGACCAACCTGAATGATGCTGAAATCGATAAAGCTGTAAAAGAATCTGAAAAATACGCTGAAGAGGATAAAAAGCATAAAGAAGAGATTGAAGTCAAGAATAATGCTGATTCCATAATCTATCAGACAGAAAAAACTCTGAAAGATTTAGGAAATAAAGTATCGGCAAGCGACAAGAGTAAAATTGAAGAAAAGATTAAGCAGGTCAAGGATGCGCTGTCAGCCAATAATACCGAACAGATAAAATCAGCTACAGATGATCTTACCAAAACATTCTATGATATCTCATCAAGGCTCTATCAGCAAGCAGGAGGCCAACAAGGCCAAGGGTTTAAACAAGGCGGATTTAACCAAGCCGGAAACAATGGGGGCAATCAGGCTGGCAATAATGGCGGCGATGATGTGAAAGCAGATTACAAGGTTGATGACAGCGACAATAATAAGAATAATAAATAACTGATTGATTGATTGGGGGGGACACACATGACCCAAGAGTTAAACCTGAAATGGGAGTGTGTCCTTTTTCATGATATGTTTTGACAGAAAGGTGGTGGAATATTGGCCAAGGATTATTATGCAATACTGGGGGTTAATAAGGGCGCGTCTGACGATGAGATAAAAAAAGCATTCAGGAAGCTTGCTCTCAAATATCACCCCGACAGGAATCCTGGTAATAAGGCAGCGGAAGAGAAGTTCAAAGAAGTCAATGAAGCTTATCAGGTGCTGTCTGACCACGACAAAAGAGCTCAGTATGACCAGTTTGGCACTACCGATTTCAGTGGACAGGGTGACTTTGGAGGATTCGATTTTGGAGGGTTTCATGATTTCGGAGGAGGATTTGGAGATATATTTGACACCATATTTGGAGGAGGCAATTTCGGCGGATTTTCGGATTCTGCGAAAAATGGGCCTAAAAAGGGTGCAGACCTTCAATACACTTTAAATTTGACGTTCGAAGAAGCAGCCTTTGGAGCAACCAAAGAAATCGAGATTACCAGGGGCGAAGAGTGCAGAAAATGCAATGGTACGGGTGCAAGCCCTGGTACCAGACCTGTAACCTGTGATAAATGCGGCGGTACCGGCCAGATTAGGATATCCAGAAAAACAGGTTTGGGAAATTTTGTAACGGTTACTACTTGTGATAAATGCGGCGGTACCGGTACTATAATAAAAACTCCGTGTCCTGATTGTCACGGCACGGGAAGAGTAAGAAGAAGGAGAAAGATAACAATAAAAGTGCCTGCAGGTGTGGACACTGGAAACACAATTCCGCTTAGGAATGAAGGTGAACCCGGAACAAGGGGTGGAGAATTCGGGGACTTATATGTAAATATAAATGTACTTCCGCATAAGATATTCAAGAGAGATGGATTTGATGTAATATGTGAGATGCCTCTATCTTTTCCTCAAGCTGCCTTAGGCGCCGAAATAGATGTGCCGACCATCGATGGTTTAATAAAATATACTGTGCCTGAGGGAACTCAAAACGGTACGATATTCAGATTAAGGGGAAAAGGTATACCCAAGTTAAGAGGATATGGGCGCGGAGACGAAATTTTAAGGATTATTGTTGAAGTTCCAACGCGGCTTGATGAATCCCAAAAAAAGCTTCTGCGCCAATATGCTGAAGCCTGTGGAGAAGATGTAAATGAGCAGAGAAAATCCTTTTTCAATAAAATGAAGGATGCTTTTGGAATATAGGATGAAGGGGTATATTTCCAACTTGATATTTGGTTTAGGTTGGAATCTATGCCCCTTTTATATGAAGGGAGAATGATTGATGCCAGGATGCACATGGGTGGAGATTACGGTCGTAACCAAGAGCGAGGCAGTGGAAGCTGTTTCTGCCATATTCTATGATTTGGGAGCTCATGGACTAGCCATAGAGGATCCAAATGATATAATAGAAAGCAGCATGAGGCCTGGAAGTTGGGATTACATAGACTCTGAGTTTCTCTTAAAGAACAAAGATGAAGTAAGGGTAAAATGTTATTTGGTAAAGGATTCAAAAATCAATGAAAAGATAAAAGCAGCAAGGGAAGCTGTTATGAAGCTTGATGAATACGGAATCGATAAGGGCAAAGGCGAAATCCTGACTAAAGAGGTAAAAGAGGAAGACTGGGCAAATGAATGGAAGCAGTACTATAAGCCTTTTAAAATAGGAAAACATATTGTGATAAAACCTGTGTGGGAGAGCTATACTCCTGAAGACGGCGATATAATAATAGAAATGGATCCGGGAATGGCTTTTGGAACAGGAGGACATGAGACTACCAGGATGTGCATAGAGCTTTTGGAGGAATACATCAAAGGAAATCCCGAAGTTTTTGACATAGGCTGCGGTTCAGGCATACTTTCTATTGTATCTTCCAAATTAGGAGCATCAAAAGTCACCGGAATCGATATAGACAGCGTAGCTGTGGAATCATCGAAGAGGAACATAGAAATAAGCGGTGCTGAAAATATAGAAATACTTCAAGGAAATCTTCTTGACATGGTGCATAAAAAGGCAGATGTTATTGTAGCAAACTTGTTAGCTGATGTTATAATAAAACTGTGCCCTGAGATGCCAGGCTATTTAAATGATAAGGGTGTTTTTATAGCATCTGGTATAATCTCCGAAAGCCTCGACAATGTGCTAAGGGTTTTAAGATGCAATGATTTTAAAATATTAAAAGTTGAAAGGCAAGGGGAATGGGCTGCTATAGCTTCAACAGTAGGGGAATGATTCTATGCGAAGGTTTTTTGTTTCAAAAGACGATATCACTTCAAGCGTTATAATGCTGCATGGTGAAGATGCTGAACATATATATAAGGTGTTGAGGCTTCGCCCTGGAGACGAAATAATAGCATGCGATGGAGACGAGAATGAATATATATGCAGTATAGAGTCTTGTGATAAAAGGTCTGTAGACTGCAGAATAATCAAAAGGGAGGCATCGAATTCCGAACCTCCTGTAAAAGTTCACATTTTCCAGGCTATTCCAAAGTCAACTAAGATGGATATGATAATACAAAAATGCACCGAGCTTGGCATGGAAGGTTTGACTCCTGTAGATACCGAAAGGGTGGTTGCACATATTAAGGTAAATGGCGATAAACGTGACATTTCAAACAAGATTTCAAGGTGGCAGAGGATCGCAAGAGAAGCTTCCAAACAAAGCGGGAGGGGTCGGATACCTGAAATATCAGACATAGTGACATATGATGAGATGCTTGGCATGTTGAAAGGATATGATCTTAATATAATACCTTATGAAAAAGAATCCGATATCGGTTTAAAACAGGTATTAAAAGGTAAAGATACTATTAAAAATATTGCATTGATAATAGGTCCTGAAGGCGGATTTTCCGAGGATGAAATAGAGAGAGCAAAAGAAAACGGTGTTTTTCCTATAACATTGGGACACAGGATATTGAGGACTGAAACTGCGTCTCTTGCCTGCCTTTCGATGATAATGTATGCTTTGGGTGATTTAGGAGGCGGGTCATGGAAAGAGTAGCATTTACGACTTTAGGATGCAAAGTCAATCAATATGAAACCGAGGCCATGAGTGAACTTTTCAAGAAAAAAGGGTATACGATCGTGGACTCTGATGAGACGGCCGATATTTATGTGATAAATACCTGCACCGTCACAAGCTTTGGAGATAAAAAATCGAGGCAGATGATAAGAAAAGCAAAGCATAAAAATAAGGACGCAATAATAGCGGTAGCCGGATGCTATTCCCAAGTATCACCTGATAAGGTCATGTCGATACCGGGAGTAAATGTGGTAATAGGGACCAGTGACAGAGACAGGATTGTAGATTTTATAGAGGAATATAAAAAAAGTAGGACTGCTGTAAGCCATGTTGAAAATGTAATGAATATAAAAAAATTTGAAGAGCTTGAGATAGCTGAATATCGAGGCAGGACAAGAGCTTTTCTAAAAATACAGGATGGGTGCAACCGTTTCTGCTCATATTGCCTGATACCATATGCGAGAGGTCCTATAAGAAGCCGTCAGCCTGAAAAAGTGATGAATCAGGCTAAAAGATTGGCGGATTCGGGTTTCAAGGAAATAATACTTTCAGGAATACATGTGGCATCCTATGGAGTTGACCTTGGAGAAATAAACCTTGTGGATATAATTGAAATGATACAGGAAATAGATGGGATTGAGAGGATAAGGATAGGATCAGTTGAACCGACCTTCTTTACCGATGATGTCATAGAAAGACTCAAAAAATATGATAAGCTGTGCCGCCATTTTCACCTGTCGCTGCAAAGCGGATGTGACGAAACACTAAAAAGGATGAACCGCAGATATACAACATCCCAGTACGAAAGCATAGTTCAAAAATTAAGGGATGCTTTCCCTAAAGTTTCAATAACCACTGATATAATAACAGGTTTTCCAGGGGAAACCGAGGAAGAATTCAATTTGACATATGGCTTCCTTAAAAAGTTAAAACTCTCAAAAACCCATGTGTTTAAATATTCTCCGAGAAAAGGCACTTTGGCTGCAAAATATAAAAATCAGGTACCACCCGAGGTAAAAGAAGAACGCAGCCGAAAGCTTTTAGCTTTAAACTTGATAAATGAAAAAAACTTCATAGAAAAATTTATAGACTCTGATATGAAGGTGCTTTTTGAAGCCGAAGTAAAAGGAATGAAAGGCTTTGTAGAAGGATATACCGATAATTACATAAGTGTAAGAGCAAATGGGAATGACGGCTTAATCGACACCATAACAAATTGCAAACTTACTAAAAATTGCGGGACTTATGCATGTGGTGAAATCGTATAGATTGTAAAATAAATTTGTACTAAAGCAGGATTTTTTTTCCGTTTCGTTGAATTAAATATTATTGATACTTGATAGCATATAATATGCTATGATATATCAGTTAAAAATAATGTGTTTCTTGGCAAGCACTATATAGGAGGTGAAAACTTTGCAGGATTGCGTTTTTTGCCTTATATCTAATAAAAAGATACCAAGCGAGATTGTATATGAGGATGACGAGCTCATAGCTTTCAAAGATAATAATCCGGAAGCTCCGGTTCATATTCTGATAATACCTAAAAAACATATACCTTCTCTGATGGAGCTTAATGACTGCGATATGCACCTGATGCCTAAGATATTTGACACAGCAAGAAAGCTTGCCAGAGAGTTTAAAATAGACAAAAGCGGCTTTAGGCTTGTTTGCAATTGTGGCAAAGATGGCGGACAGAGTGTCGGCCATATGCACTTTCATTTATTAGGCGGAAGGGCATTTAAGTGGCCACCAGGCTAAGGTGGAGTATTGACTTTATTTGGTTGACTAGCGTATAATAAAAAAGTCATCCGTTGAAAATACGAAAGGTAAACAATATATTTGTATCGATATGCTATTTATATCCCACTAGATTGCAGCATAATATAAATTTTATATTAAGCACAATTGCTAGTAGTGGAGGGAGGGAGAAATGGATGTCAGAAATCAGGGTTGGGGAAAATGAATCATTAGAAAGCGCTCTCAGAAGATTTAAAAGAAAATGTGCCAGGGCTGGTGTCCTTGCCGAAGTAAGGAAAAGAGAGCATTATGAAAAGCCTAGCGTAAAACGTAAAAAGAAATCTGAAGCAGCAAGGAAGAGAAAGTATAAATAATCTTTTATGATAAGAGGAGGGTTAAATATGTCCCTCAAAGAAAGGTTGCAAGAAGATTGGAAACTTGCCATGAAAGCTAAGGACAGTTTCAGGGCGACAGTTATTTCTATGGCCAGAGCTGCGGTGTTACAATCTGAAAAAGTAGATGGTAAGGCCCTTGACGATGACCAGGTAATTGCTGTTATATCGAAGGAAATAAAGCAAAGAAAAGAATCATTAGTTGATTTTAAAAGAGGCAACAGACCTGACCTTGTGGATCAGACTAATAAAGAGATAGAGATTTTGCTCAATTACCTTCCTCAGCAGTTAACACAAGATGAAATTCTTGAGATTGTGAAATCAGCAATTATAGAAGTGGGTGCAAATAGCATAAAGGACATGAAAAAAGTGATGACTTATATTCAACCAAAAGTAAAGGGAAGGGCTGATGGCAAAGCTGTCAGCCAAATAGTAAAAGAACAATTAATGTGAGATCAAAATATTTTTTAAATCGCCATGTCGGAATGATTCCGGCATGGCGATTTTGATATAAACAGGCGAACAGTATGCTCAAAAAATCAACAACTTTGTTTTGACTTAAAAATAAAGATAAAACCTCGGAGCTGATGCATTAAAGATTGTCTCAAGCATAAAAATTATTATAGGAATTAGTTAAGAGGATGATATATAGAAAATGGGCGTGGAAAACTTTAAGGAAAGGTTTGCAGAAATAGCCGAGCTTCCCAAAGATATTGTAATGGATAGTCCCAAAGTCACAATTATTGGGAACATACAGCTTAGTATTGAAAATCACAGGGGGCTTATCGAATACGGCAGAGATAAAATCAGGGTAAATACAAGTATTGGAATATACAAGATAACAGGGCAGGATCTTATAATAAAATCTATTTCAATTGAAGAGATAGTTATGACAGGCAGAATTGATAACATAGATATATCATGTTAGGAGTGTTGATATATGGTCATACCCGATATTTTAAGGTATTTTAGAGGCAGCTTGAAAGTAAAGGTTCAAGGGCTTAAAATCGAAAGCTTTTTCAATATGTCGGTCGCCCATGGAATAAGCTTTTGGAATGTAGAACGCATCAGCATGACTGAAGCTCGGTTTAATATAAGCATAAAGGGTTACAAGCTACTGAAGAAGGTGTTGAAGAAAACGGGATGTCAAGTATCGATTATAGATAAATATGGCTTCCCTTTTTTTATGTTAAAGCTGAAGCGAAGAAAAATGTTAGGAATAGGATTTGCAATATTTTTGACCATTGTAATAGGAATGTCGTCTTTTGTTTGGAGCGTAAAGATTATAGGAGCCAGACAAATAAGCATAAGAGAAATTGAAAAAAATCTTTCTGAACTTGGCGTAAAGCCTGGTGCATTCAAACTCAATCTGCCTGTGGCCGACATTGAAAATAATATGCTTATCAAGATGGAAGGCCTCTCATGGATCAAAGTTAAACTGGTAGGCACAAGGGCTGAAGTTGAAGTGAAAGAAAGAGTAGTCATGCCTGAAATTGTGCCTGATGATAAACCATGCGATGTCATAGCCAAAAGGGATGGAATCATAATCAAAATAGTATCCTCGAAAGGCGATCCAGTCGTAAAACAGAGTGATACTGTAAGAAAAGGACAGGTGCTTGTCACAGGGGTCATAAAAAGGCCTGATCTTGAAGACAGATATGTTCATGCAGCAGCAGAATCGCTTGCAAGGACATGGTATGAACAGAGCTGTGCGATACCGTTTCAAAGTGTTGAGAAGATAAGAACCGGCAGGAAACTTTCAAAAATATACATAAAAATAGGATCGAAAAAAATTCAAATAAAAAATTGCAACATTTCATATAAAAGTTATGATAAAATAGAAAAAAGTACAAAATTAATAGATACAGCCAGTTTTCAACTTCCTTTAGATATAATAATCGAAGAATATCATGAAACTGCAAATAAAATCAGGACCATAACCGCAGAGGAAGCCAAAATCGAAGCATCCAATAAGGTTGAAAAGTCGATTATGGAGAATATACCGTCTGATGCCAAGATAATAAACAAGAAAGTAAATGTGAGCATAAAGGAAAACGCAGCTTATGCTGTCGGTTTAATAGAAACAATTGAAGATATAGGGGTACAACAGGAAATAATAATAAACGGGGAGGTTTAAGTTTGGCGGTAAACATTAAGGAAGCAAACATAAGAATTGAAAATTTAAATGATGCAATAATGCTCTTTGGCAATTTTGATAACAATATAAGGCTTATTGAAAAAGAATACGGTGTAAACATATTGAACCGGAGCAATGAAATAAGGATTACCGGAGATAGTGCAAGTGTAAGTATAGCGCAAAATATAATACTCAAGCTTTTGGAAATGATAAGAAAGGGCGAAGAAGTCACTACACAGACGGTATCATATTTCATTGAAAATGCAAAGGAAAATGCTGAAGAAAGCGTAGACGATATAATAGGCGACACGATATGCATGACTGCAAAGGGCAAACCCATAAAAAGCAAAACATCGGGCCAGAAAAAGTATGTGGATTCCATAAGAAAAAATGAGGTCGTATTTGGAATCGGCCCTGCCGGAACAGGCAAAACTTATCTTGCAATAGCAATGGCAGTATCATTTTTAAGAAGCAAGAGGGTGAGCAGGATAGTGCTTACCAGACCTGCAGTGGAAGCAGGCGAAAAACTCGGATATCTTCCTGGAGACCTCCAAGAGAAGATAAACCCATACCTCAGGCCGCTTTATGACGCACTGTATGAAATACTTGGCACTGAGACATTTCAGAAGTATATAGAAAATGGAGTGATTGAAGTAGCGCCGCTTGCATATATGAGGGGGAGGACCCTGGATGATTCCTTTATAATACTTGATGAAGCACAGAACACAACGCCTGAGCAGATGAAGATGTTTTTGACCCGTTTTGGAATCGGTTCTAGGGTCGTTGTAACAGGCGATATAACCCAGATAGATTTAGGGCGGGATAAAGTATCAGGTTTAAAGCAGGTGGTTAAAATATTAAAGGATATTGATGGAATAGATTTTGTATATCTGTCTGATAAAGATGTTGTGAGGCACAGGCTCGTAATGGAAATAATCAGAGCATATGAGAGATATTCAAGCCTTCATAGTGATTGATCCAGTTAGGGGGAAGGTACATGGATCTTCAAAAGAATAACAAATTGGGTCTGCCTGGCGATAATAAAAAGATAAAAATTTTTTTAAAGAGCGAACGATTCCAACAGATTATGATAGCGGTTATCATATTTTTTATCATATACAGCCTGGTGGCATTTAGCATTGTTCCCCAAAAGTATAACTTGTTTGTTAATGATGTAGCGACTGTTGATATACTCTCGCCAAAAGATATTATAGATGAAAAGGCGACAGAGGAGCTTATCAAGCAGTCTGAAAAAAGCGTTCAGGATGTTTATATACCGGACAAGTCGGTACAGCAGCAGGCTATTAATAAAGTCGATGCATTTTTCAATAAGGTACTTGAGATAAAATCGCTTCAAGACGTCGATTTGAAAAACAAGATTGAAAAGCTCAAATTGGATTCTCCAATATTTTTAAACGATGAAGATTTAAGCGCGGCCTTGTCGGCTCAAGATGCTGAACTTGCCGTGCTCAGGGAGAGCGTAAAAGAAAACCTGAACGTCATATTCAGTGACAATATTGCAAATGATGAAAATGATATAAAGGCAAAGAAACAGGATTTTTTAAACTCGATGTCAAAACTGGAGTTGAGCAAAGAACTTAAGGACCTTGGCACAAATATGGGATTCGCCCTCATAAAACCCAATATGATTTATGACAGCAAGACAACCGAGGAGAGAAAAGAGGAGGAGAGGAATAAAGTAAAGCCGGTTGTAATAAGAAAGTACCAGAAGATAGTCGGCAGGGGCGAAGTAGTAAATGAAAGACAAATCGAGTTGCTAAAGAAACTTGGCCTTCTTGAACAGCAGGGTGAAGTAGACATGTCATCGTTTATTGGTGTCGGCATATTGCTGGCCTTGCTTGAAGGCATTGTAATACTTTATATTTACAGGTTTGATAGGGATATACTCAAAAGCCGCAACAAGTTAATATTGATATGTGTATTGATTATTATAGAACTTCTACTTGCAAGATTTGCTTCGATATACAATATATCGGGTTTTGTACTGCCGGTTGCATTTATGTCAATGCTTGTATCGATTCTCATAAGGACCAGACTGGCTGTTGTGTTAAATATAGCTCTGTCATCGGTAGTAGCCCTCATGATGGGGTACAGCATTGATGTATTCATAGTTGCTCTTATTGGCGGAAGTGTTGGAGCGATTGTGGTATCTAAGATGCAGCAGAGAAATGATCTGATAACGGCCGGGGTTGTGGTAGGAATTGTAAGCATGCTTGCCATACTGGGGACCAGCCTTGTAAACAGCACTTTTAATAAAACAATACTCATTCAAAGCCTTATGGGGCTTATAAACGGAGGCTTATCTTCGGTATTTACAATAGGGCTTTTGCCGTTTTGCGAAACCACATTTAAAATTGTGACTCCAATAAAGCTTCTGGAGCTTTCAAATCCGAATCAGCCCCTTTTAAGGAGGTTGCTTTTTGAAGCTCCAGGGACTTATAATCACAGTATAATAGTGGGAAATCTTGCTGAAGCTGCGGCACAAGCAATAGGCGGCAATTCCCTTCTAACGAGGGTTGGGGCATATTATCATGATGTAGGAAAAATAAAGAGGCCTTATTTTTTTAAAGAGAATCAGCTTACAAATGAAAATCTTCATGACAAGATTGCTCCGTCATTGAGTACGCTTATAATCACAAACCATATAAAGGATGGCGTGGAGCTGGCAAAAAAATATAAACTTCCGGATATAATAATAGATATGATAAGGCAGCACCATGGGACGACATTGGTCAAATATTTTTATGCAAAAGCGGTAAATGATTCGGATAACCATAATGAAGTGTCTGAAGATCAATTCAGATATGAAGGACCGAAGCCAACAACCAAAGAATCAGCGATCATAATGCTTGCAGATTCGGTTGAAGCTGCCGTAAGGTCGATTCCATCTCCTACAAAAGCCGGAATTGAGGAAATGGTAAAAAAGATAGTAAAAGATAAATTGGAAGACAACCAGTTTGATGAATGCGATATAACACTAAAGGATTTAAGAAAAATAACCGAAGCTTTTATGAACGCATTGAATGGTATATATCATAACAGGATTGAATATCCTGAAATTGAATCAAATGATAAAGAGGCTGATTGATGATGACGGTATTTTTTGAAAACAAGCAGCGCCGATATGATGTCGATGAAATCCAAAAGTTGATTGAATCAGTGGTGGATACATCTTTAAAAGTCGAGAATATAGATGCCAAATGCCAGGTAAGCATAATGCTTGTGGACGATATTGAAATCAGAGAAATAAACCGCAAGTACAGGGGAATCGATAGGGCTACCGATGTGCTTTCGTTTCCAATGCTTGAGAAAAAGGATTATAAAAATATCGACAATATGGATTTGGATACGGGCGAACTTGTGCTCGGAGACATCGTAATATCCTTAAATAGAGCTGATGAACAATCAAAAGAGTATGGGCATTCGTTTGACAGGGAAGTAGCATATCTTACCTCCCATGGCATGCTGCATCTGCTGGGATATGACCATGAAGATGAAGATGAGCGCAAGGTTATGAGGGATAAGGAAGAAAAAATACTTGGATTTTTGAATTTGAACAGGTAGAGCGATAATGATATGAAAGTCAGAAAATTGATTGAAAGCTTTAATGCGGCAATAGACGGGATTATTTATTCGGTTCGAACTCAAAAGAATATGAGGATTCACTTTTTCATAGCGATTGCTGTGCTATTTTTCAGCCTTTTTTTTGACCTTTCAAAATCAGAGCTCATGATACTATTTTTATCGATCACACTTGTGATCGTGGCTGAAATGATAAATACAGCAATTGAAAATACAATAGATATGTTTGCCAACTACTATCATCCTCTCGCTAAAATAGCAAAAAATGTTGCTGCAGGTGCGGTGCTTGTATCAGCAATCAATGCGGTGCTGGTAGGTTACTTGATCTTTTTCGATAATCTGGTTCCTATGGCAAATATGGTTGTAAACAAGGTAAAGCAATCTCCTCCGCATATAACGTTTATAACTTTTGCATTGGTGATGCTTATAGTGATTGCGATAAAAGCTTATTTTGGTGAAGGCACTCCGCTTAAAGGAGGCATGCCGAGCGGCCACAGTGCAATTGCATTTTCGTTTGCCACAATGATCACAATGCTTACTGCAGATACATTGATTGCCACGATGAGCTATATAATGGCGCTTTTAGTGGCTCAGACAAGGCTGGAGGCGAAAGTCCATTCAGTATATGAAGTCGTGGCTGGCGCTATCTTAGGCGTTTTTATAACGATACTCATATTCCAGCTTTTCCGATAAATAAAACCTATGAAATACTCCGGGTTTTTAATTTAGACTTTGTTAAGAGCTTAAAAAGTGCGGGTAAGGTGCTGATACTTAAAATCAACATCTTTGCTTAACATGGTTGTAATTTAAAACCTGGATAATTATAAAACGAGGTGAATTTTAATGGACTGCGATATGCTGATTAAAATGGCTTCAAAAGCTATGAAAAATGCATATGTGCCGTATTCAAATTTCAAGGTGGGTGCTGCCTTGCTCACAAAGGCCGGCAAAGTTTATACCGGTTGTAATGTGGAAAATGCTTCATACGGTGCTACTATTTGTGCTGAAAGGACTGCGATATTCAAAGCCGTATCAGAGGGAGAGAGGGAATTTGAAGCCATTGCGATAACTGCCGATTCCGATGAATTTGCATATCCGTGCGGTATTTGCAGGCAGGTGATGCTTGAATTCTCAAAGGACCTAAAAATTTATATATCAAATAAAAATGGAGAGTATAAGGAATATACGATATCTGAACTGCTTCCAACAGGATTTACAAAAGATAATATGAGGTGAAAAAATGGAAAATGATTCTGCCGATTTTAAATCGGGATTTGTAACAATAATAGGGAGACCGAACGTCGGAAAGTCCACACTTATGAATAAGCTGATTGGTGAAAAGATTTCAATAATATCGAGCAAGCCCCAGACTACCAGGAACCGCATACAGACAGTACTTACCAAGGAAAAATATCAGATAGTCTTTCTTGATACTCCGGGCATCCACAAACCTAAGCACAAGCTCGGGGAATACATGGTGAAAGTTGCAAAGGATACGATTGATGAAGTGGATGTTGTTCTGATGATGGTGACTCCGGATGTAAAAGTCAATGCTGGCGACAAATACATAATCGATCAGCTAGATGTAAAAACACCGGTTGTATTAGTGATAAACAAGGTGGATGAAGCGGACAAGGAAAAGCTTGTAAAGACGATAGAAAACTATAATAAAGAATTTGATTTTGCTGAAACTGTTCCTGTATCAGCATTGAAAGAGAAGAATATAGATGAACTTTTAAAGGTCTTAGTTGATAAGCTTCCGTTCGGCCCTAAATATTTTCCCGATGATATGCTGACCGATCAGCCGGAAAGGTTTATAATATCTGAGATAATAAGGGAAAAAGCATTAAAGACCTTGGGGCAGGAAGTGCCTCATGGCATAGCTGTTGAAATAATTCAAATGAAAGAGAAAAACAATGGAATCACTTCGATAGATGCTGTTATATATTGTGAAAAGGATTCACACAAGGGAATAATAATAGGCAAAAACGGACAAATGCTAAAGAAGATAGGAACTTTAGCAAGGGTTGACATTGAAAAGTTTTTAGGATGCAGGGTGTATTTGGAACTTTGGGTTAAGCTAAAAAAAGACTGGAGAGATGATCCATATTCTTTAAAAAGCTTTGGATATAAATAAATCTTTTTATGATGCAACAATTACCTTTCCCTATTTTATTTTTTAATGAATAATCCACAATAGCTTGGAAAGCATAAAAATAAAGAATAAAATTCAGGTTGTCTATTTTAGAGATGACCAATAAAGTCAACCTGTGAGATTTACTCGTTGTATTACAAAAATCTTTAATTTTACAATGGACTGATTATATGGATTGTCAACTCTAAAAATAAAAATAGCTAATGTAGACAATCCATGAAATTCGTCCATTTGAGATTACGTAAATCTTTAATTTAGCAGTAGACGAATTATAAGGGGTGGGTAATATGCTTGATAGTATGGTCTGGAAAGTTTTCGAAAAAACGGGTAGTATAGATATGTACCTTTTGTATTCAGATATAAAGTACAGCAATACAAAAGAGGAGAAAAATAATAAGCAGAAGGAAAATGAGATACATCCAAAATAGGTATACTTTTGGGGGTGATATGAATGCCGCTCTTAAAAGCCCAGGGAATAGTTATTAAAATGGTAAATTTGGGTGAGGCGGATAAAATTATCACCCTTTTTACAGATAGCATGGGGAAAATAGAAGCTGTGGCACATGGTGCAAGAAAGCCCAAAAGCAAGCTCTTATCGTCAACACAGATTTTTTGTTATGGAGAGTATGTTTTATATAAGGGGAAAAGTCTTTACACAATCAGCCAGGCTGAAATAATACAATCATTTCAGGAGCTTTTAAACGATCTTTATACCTTAACATATGGTTCGTATGTTGTAGAGCTTATAGGTGTGCTGACTCAAAATAATGAACCTAATATAGAGCTGTTTGCACTGCTTTTAAAATGCATGTACCTGATGACCGACAGAAATATTGACATAGAGCTATTGATAAGAGCATTTGAACTAAAGTCGATGTCCATATCGGGTTATATGCCGAACCTATATGGGTGCTCATGTTGCAAGGATAAAAATGCAAAACCCTATGGATTCAGCAGCCAAAGCGGAGGCCTTGTATGCAAAAAATGCTTTGATTCGGATGGATCAGCCATAAAGTTGGATCCCTCCACGATAGGGCTGATGAGATATATTTTGAAATTGGATATTGAAAAGGTGGGAATGATAAAAGCTTCAAAAAATAATAAATATGAGATGAAAAAAATATCAAAAGATTACATAAAATATTATCTGGATAAGGAGTTTAAAAGCCTGGAATTTCTTGATGATATTAAAAATGTTGATAATCTATAAAGGAGATGAAGTCATGGAAATCGATCTTGAAAAAGTAGATATAGTAAGGGAAAGAACAAAGGTAAGCTATTCTGAGGCAAAGGATGCTCTTGAAAAATCCAATGGGAATGTTCTCGATGCCATTATTTATATCGAGAAAAATCAGAAAACCGTATTTAACAGCATAAGCGGAGCTGGCAATGAATTTGTAGACTATATAAAAGATATAGTTAAAAAGGGAAATGTAACAAGAATAAAGATTAAAAAAGATGGGAAGCTGCTTATTGACATACCTGTTAATGCAGGAGTGGTTGGAGGAGCAATTGGTGTAGTATACCTGCCAGTGCTCATGGCAATCGGGGCAATAGCCGCAGTCGTGTCAAAGGTCGAAATATTTATTGAAAGACCTGACGGCAAGGTGGAAGTGGTAAAGGACATTGATAAGCATCTTTCCAAAAAGGATGATGATTCTAAATCATAAGTGTCATAAGATTAGATTACCTTATATGTTCAATTCGATAAACCTCGATTTTGAGGTTTACTTTTTTGGTATATTTTAATACGGTCTAAACCATGTGGTTTGAGATATTATGTGTAATAAAAAAGTAGTTTACTAAAAATGTCTATATATGTATAATAATAAGTGTCTAAATTCACAGCAGGGCCTTTAATTAATATATTGATTGCTACCTGTTTGAGTTTTACTGCAAAGAAGGTGATAGCTATTAAGCTGACTAAACGACAAGAAGAGATAATTGAGCTCGTTAAGCATAACCAGCCTATAACCAGCGAAAAACTGGCTCACAAGCTTAATGTAACGCGAGCAGCATTGCGTTCTGATCTTGCAATTCTAACGATGACAGGGATACTTGATGCGAGGCCAAAAGTAGGGTATTTGTATTCTAAAAAGCCTGCTGAAAGTATCGTATATGATTACATAAGAAATATAAAAGTTGCAGATATTAAAACCAAACCGGTAATTGTGCCTGAAGACAGTTCGATTTATGATTCTATCGTTACTCTATTTCTAAATGATGTCGGCACAATTTTTGTTGAGTCAAACGGGTACCTGACAGGCGCGATATCGCGCAAAGACTTTCTGAAAGCGGCAATGGGCAATACGGATTTTAATAAAGTTCCGGCAGGCATAATAATGACCAGGATGCCTAACATCATTACTGTTATGGATTCAGATTCAGCATATGATGCTGCAAAAAAAATAATAGAACATGAGGTTGATAGTCTTCCTGTCGTAGAAGGGGTCAAGGATGAATTTGGAAAAGAACGCTGTAAGATAACAGGAAAAGTGTCAAAGACTACTTTGACAAGGCTTTTAGTAAAGCTGGGAGAGAATTTATAGTATTTGTTTGCGTACTGTAACTGTAATTGCAATGGATGAGGCATTTACAGTCCTACATAATAAATCAGGGGGTATTTTTATGGAAAATAAGAAATATGTTTATCTTTTTAGCGAGGGCAACGCTAATATGAGAAACCTTCTTGGAGGAAAGGGAGCCAATCTTGCGGAAATGACCATAATCGGCTTACCTGTACCTCAAGGTTTTACCATAACGGCCGAAGCCTGCACAAGGTACTATGATGATGGCGGGAAGATATCAGATGATATAGTCTCGCAGATAGAAGAACATTTGAAAAAACTTGAAGAGATGACAGGCAAAAAATTTGGGGACACGGCCAATCCTCTGCTGGTTTCAGTACGTTCCGGAGCAAGAATTTCAATGCCTGGAATGATGGATACGATACTTAATCTTGGATTAAACGACCAGACTGTAACCGGACTTGCCAACCTTACTAAGAATGAAAGGTTTGCATATGACAGCTACAGGCGTTTCATACAGATGTTCGGCGATGTTGTAATGGAAATTGGAAAAAATAAATTCGAAGAAATACTTGATGCCGTCAAGAAGGAAAATGGCGCAAAGTATGACACTGATTTGAATGCAGACAATTTCAAGGATGTTGTAAAGAGATATAAGGAATTATATAAGAAAGAAATGGGCAGCGATTTCCCGCAGGATCCTAAAGTTCAACTGATTGAAGCCGTAAAGGCAGTGTTCAGATCATGGAATAATCCAAGAGCAATAGTATATAGAAGGCTTAATGAAATATCAAGCAGCTGGGGCACGGCTGTAAACGTACAACAGATGGTATTCGGGAATATGGGCAATACTTCGGGAACCGGAGTTGCATTTACGAGGAATCCCGCAACAGGCGAAAAGGCTATATTCGGAGAATATCTTGTAAATGCTCAGGGTGAGGATGTTGTTGCAGGTATAAGGACGCCTCAACCTATAGTAAAGATGGGCCAGGACCTTCCTGATGCATACAAGGAGTTTGTAAGGATTGCAAATCTCCTTGAGAACCATTACAGGGATATGCAGGATATGGAATTTACCGTTGAACAGGGTAAACTGTATTTCTTGCAGACAAGGAATGGCAAGAGAACAGCTCAGGCGGCTTTGAAGATTGCCGTAGATATGGTGAGTGAAGGGCTTATAAACAAAGAAGAAGCCATAATGAAGGTTGAGCCTAAACAGCTGGATCAACTTTTACATCCTACATTCGATACAGCCGAACTGAAAGCCGCAAAGCCGATTGCAAAAGGACTTCCGGCATCTCCGGGAGCTGCTAATGGCAGGATATACTTTACAGCCGAAGATGCAAAAGCTCATGGGAAAGCAGGAGAGAAAGTCGTGCTGGTAAGGGCTGAAACATCACCTGAAGATATAGAGGGAATGGCAGCTTCGGAAGGCATACTGACCGTAAGAGGCGGCATGACATCGCATGCTGCGGTTGTAGCAAGAGGCATGGGCAAATGCTGTGTGGCAGGCTGCGGTGAAATAATCGTTGATGAAGAAAATAAAATCATGACTGTAAAAGGCCGGAAATTTAATGAAGGCGATTATATTTCCATCGATGGTTCTACAGGATATGTGTATGATCACGAGCTAAAGACTGTAAAACCTGAGATCACAGGCTATTTTGCAACATTTATGGGATGGGTCGACAGCATTAGAAAGTTAAAGGTAAGAGCTAATGCCGATATCCCAAGGGATGCTAAGGTGGCTGTAGAATTTGGAGCAGAAGGAATAGGACTTTGCAGGACAGAGCACATGTTCTTTGCAGAGGACAGGATTCCGGCAGTAAGGGAAATGATTGTCGCAAAGACTGAAAAGCAGAGAAGAAAAGCCTTGGATAAACTTCTCCCGATGCAGAGAGAAGATTTCATAGGTCTTTATGAGGCAATGGGCGAAAAGGATGTAACGATAAGGTTCCTTGATCCACCACTGCATGAATTTTTACCTCAAAATGATGAAGACATTAACGCTCTTTCAAAGGAAATGGGAATAACTTTTGAAGAGTTAAAGAATACGGTTGCAAGCCTTCATGAATTCAACCCGATGATGGGTCACAGGGGATGCAGGCTTTCAGTAACATATCCTGAAATTGCTGAAATGCAAACCAGAGCTGTTATAGAGGCTGCGCTCTATGTAAAGAAGAATAAAGGTCTTAACGTTACTCCTGAAATAATGATTCCTCTAGTTGGAGAAGTAAAAGAATTGAAGTATGTAAAAGATATCGTAACAAGGACAGCCGATCCCATAATAAAGGAATCAGGAGTCGATATGAAATATCTTGTAGGAACCATGATCGAGATACCAAGGGCTGCGATTACCGCGGACGAAATTGCAAAGGAAGCTCAGTTTTTCTCATTCGGAACAAATGACTTGACTCAGATGACATTTGGATTCTCAAGAGATGATGCAGGCAAATTCTTGAATTCTTATTATGAAAAGAAGATTTTTGAATTTGATCCATTTGCAAGATTGGATCAAGTTGGAGTTGGAAGATTGATGAAGATGGCTGTTGAACTTGGAAAGAAAACAAGGCCTGACATAAAGCTTGGAATATGCGGAGAGCATGGCGGTGATCCATCATCAATTGAATTCTGCCATAATATAGGTTTGGACTATGTATCTTGTTCACCATACAGGGTACCGATTGCAAGGTTGGCGGCTGCCCAGGCTCAAGTAAAAAATCCAAGAA
>CALCDS010000075.1 GCA_937900065.1 uncultured Clostridiaceae bacterium
TTCAGCAATATGGTAATACACAGACGCTTATCATTCTTTCAGCTCCTGTTGAATACAAGGGAATATTATGAAGACAACTATGGATAAACAGCTCATATGCTCTTCTATTTATTGATCTTAATATGAAGCCAAAAGAATACCTCATTCCAGTATCCAACTATTTCATAGACGTTCTTTACCTTACATTAATTAAATTTATGATCTGCTATTTACAGCTTCTCTATACTTACCTGGTGGAAAAAGAAAAAGCTGTCCCGACCGGACAGCAAACCCAAAACATTAATATCCCTTTGCAATATTGAGTATCATTTGAGATGCAAGCTCAATTTTAAAAGGGAAGCTATCAATAATTGCAAATTCATTCTTTGTATGAGAATTTTCTCCTTCAGGTCCTAACCCATCTATCACTGGTATTCCTTCACTGCCGATAAAAGATGCATCTCCACCCCCGCCTGTTTTTCTTTCATTTATATTTCTTCCAAGTTTATTTGCCTCAGTTTTTGCCATTTGAAACAGCCTTTTATTTCCGTAATTGGATACAAGAGGAGGCCTTTCTGATAATATTTCTATGCTTGCCTTTACACCATCAACATGATTGGTATTAATAATATTTTCTACTTCTTCATACAGTTTGTCCCTATAGTTTTTGTCAAAGTATCTTATTTCTGCTTCAGCTTCAGCATATTCTGCAACAATGTTTATTTTGCTACCGCCAGTTAATTTACCTACATTTACCGAGATATCCCTTGCTCTATCTGAGAGGTTGTAAAGTCTACAAATCTTATGGCTGATTTCCTCAATTGCGCTTCTTCCTTTGTCATAATTAACCCCTGAATGGGACGGGATGCCATGTAAACAAATTTTAAAGCTTATAATCCCTTTTCTTTCAGTAGTAAGGGTCCCTGGCTTTGCAGGCTCAAAAGAAAGGCATGCTACAGCATCCTTTGCCATATGCAAAATCTTGTCTTTACTATATTTTGATCCTATTTCTTCATCAGAATTTAAAAATATTGAAAGTTGAGTATCATCAGGCAATCTGTTCATAACATTTTTAACAGCATATAATAAAACCACCATCCCACCCTTCATGTCTAAAACCCCAGGCCCAAGTAGAATATTGTTCTTTATGGAAAATGATCTTGATCTTGTCGTACCTGATGGGAAAACAGTGTCCATATGACCTAAGAGAAGTATTTTTTTATTCCCACTGCCAACAGTAAACTCAATAAAGTCACCTGTATTTTTTTGTTTTATTCTGGAAGTAGCTATACCTATTTTACCAAACTCATATTCAACTCTGTCAGCAAATTTGTTTACATCCTCAATATCAGAGCTCCCACTGTCCATGTTTACAAAATCCTTCAACAGATTTAACGCATCATTTAAGTACTCTTTCATCGCTCACCTGTCAATATTTCATTTTATAAACCCATAATATTTATCAAACAGGGCATTATTATATTCATCTGCACCATCAACATTGGAGCTCTTAAATATTGGAGGCTTAAATCCCTTTTTAACCATCAAATCTACTGCCGTGACTACTAATGTCTGTGCTATAGCTGTTCCAATAATATCCGATACCGGGCCTGTCGGAGTATCAATACCATTAATCTCATATGCTGCATCCCCAAAATCAGCACAATTGTCTATTGTTACATCAGCGATTTCGAATATTTTCAGTCCACTTTTATGTCTGGACTCTACCCTTGTAGAATGATCCATTGATGTTACTGCAATAACCTTGCAGCCTATCTTTTTAGCTTCGATTGCCATTTCAACTGGTACCGGATTTCTTCCTGAATTTGATACTACCATTAATGTGTCCTTTGAATCAACTTTATAAAGAGCCAATAATGCTGATGAATAACCATTAAGTCTTTCAAGATATGTGCTCTTGTTCGGCATTTCGTGGAGCATAAGAGATGGCTCCAATATGGCTTTTACAAGGGCAAGTCCCCCTGCTCTTATATATATTTCCTCGGCAACCATATGGGAATGGCCAGAACCAAAAGCATAAAACCTTCCGCCGTTTATACATGAATCAGCCATAAAATTTGCAGCTTTAAATATATTTGCATTTTCATTTTTTTTAAGCTTTTGCATTTTATTTATAACATAATCAATATATTCTTCACTAATCATAGGTTTTCTCTCCTTTCATTGAGGCTATAAGGCATATAATTTTATTCACCAATTTTTCTCCCTCACCTACAGCAAATTTGGATGATAGAGTTTCATATCCATCCTGTTTGTATGCTTCCATATCCGGTATATAACCTGAATATCCATTGCTGTAGCATGAAATTATTATCTTGTTTTCCTCGCATTTTTTCTTTAACATGATGCCTAAATTTGTAAACAGTTCTCCCGGGATATATACTATATAAATTTCATTTATCTGTAAAACCTTTATTTCGATATCTATTGTTTCTAAACCACCTAGATTTTTAATCAACTTAAAATTCTGTAAAGTTCCCTCATATATTGATTGATATACTCTTAGCTCCCCTCCACACAAACATTTACTTTCTGCTTTCTCAACTTCAAGTTTAGCTTTTTTAAGGGCTTCTTTTGCTTCCTCTATTTTCATGAGCTTTTTTATTTTCAATTCTACTTCAATTGATTTCACCTGAATTTTTTGTATATCCTTATCAATCCCTCTTTGGCTGACAAGTTTTAGAACTTCTCCACCTAGTATATCCCCTATACGCTCAACTTCATTGAAAGAAGACCCCAGCCTTGTAAATCTTGTGCTTACATCGCCACATGCCCCGTTATAAAATAAAGCACACGCTATATTCTTTCGCGATTCAAGAAGGAATGAGGATTCACCGGAATAATCTGCTGTAATCTGCATATTGAAACGATTCATAATAGTTGGGTGACATGCATAATTATACAGAACTATTTTTTTATTATCTTTTCTCATGAAAACCAATGCCTGAACTTCATCATCGATTGGTATAGATGGTAAACGTCTGTTAAGTCCTATTCCTTGAACCCTTGAATTTCTGTAAGATAGGCTAAAATCATCAAGATTTTCTAGAGCTTCCTTAACCGCTAATGCAATTTGTTTCATTATATAATTAAAAAGAGTATTGTCAAAGGATGAGGACATGTCAAGGCTGCTTTTAGATATACCCTGTCTTGTGATACCTTTCGGTCCCGAGTGAGTATGGATACAGCTGACCAATATATTATTTTTTTTAACCCCATACCCTTCCTCTAAATTATTACCTATAAGGTTTACAAAATATCTATCGATCCCGAGAAGATCAAGTTGTACAAGAACAAATAACTCATTCTTTTCAATAATCACCACTCTCACATATAAATCATCATGCACACCTTCAGCATGCCTTTCATAATCATAGCCTGCCAATAGAGTTCCTAATGGTGGGGTGATAATTTGTTTTGAATAACCTATCCTTGCCTTTCCCATTTCGCACCTCGTATTAATTTTGTATGGGAGAGAAAAATCTCTCCCATATTATTAAAGTATTCCAATACCTTTTAACACAATTGATAATACAATAATTAAAAGCAGCAAAATCACAGAGGATTTTCCTTTTTTAAGATAACGGTAACATAATAATGTAAAGAGCAATGGCAGCAAATATGGCATAATAGAGTCAAGAATTTTTTGAATTTCAACCTTTACCTGTCCAATAGTCGCTACAAATGGAATTTTTATTGCTACCATCTGTGGAATAAGACCACCTACGAGAACAAGCCCAAGTATCGTTGCCATAGTAGTATATCTTTGAATAATTCCTGAATCTTTGGCCTCCTGGAAAAACGAGGCTCCTTTTTCATAGCCATATTTAATTCCATAATATTTCATTGATATACTCACTATATTAAACATAAGTAAGGCAAGTATTATCCCAATAGGATTTCCTTGGGCAGCAAACGCTGCACCTATGCTCATGCATATTGGTCTCCATGTGAGCCAGAAAATACTATCACCTACACCTGCCAGAGGCCCCATCAATCCCACTTTAATGCTTGATATTGCTTGACCAAGGGTATTACCACCTTGCTCTTCCATTGCTGCAGTAACACCTATTATAGGACCTGAAACAATTGGATTCGTATTAAAGAATTCCAGGTGCCTTTTCATAGCTATAGAACGTTCTTCTTTTGATTTGTTTGAATATAGTCTTTTAAGTATAGGCTTTATGGTATAGAGGTAACCAAGATTCTGCATCCTTTCATAGTTCCATGAAAATTGCATTGTTTGCATTCTCCAAAATACTTTTCTGAAATCATTTTTAGTAAGCTTCTCCTGACCTTTTTTCTCATCCATCATAAATCAAGGCCTCCTTGTGTTGGAGATGATACGGTTTTGTTATTATTTTTCGCAAACATGTCATACATAACCGCAGCTATAATGCCAATAATGCCAAGCCCTATCGTTGGAATTTTCCCATAGGCATTTGCAGCAAACCCTAGCAGGAAAAAAATCCACAACTTTCTATTCAACATAAGTGAAAGGAGCATTCCAAACCCAAGCGCAGGCATTATTCCGCCTGCAACACTAAGTCCATCAGTAATGACTTTAGGCAGCACGCTGAATAACTTTTGCACATATTCCGCTCCAAAATATACTGTTAGGAAAACTGGTATGGCTATGCCCAATGCCAAAATAGGTATACCCATTAAATGATATCCGTCAATTTTATCAAGATTTCCTTTTTCGGCAGCTTTGTCTGCCATATGGGATAAAGATATTGTTATAGTACGTACCAATATGGATAATTGCTGACAAATAAGGGACACAGGTACGGCTACAGCAATCCCGGCCACTGCTCCTTTTCCAGATATAATACCGAATGCTGTTCCCAGTATCGTGCCTGATACTATATCAGGAGGCACATAGGCACCGATTGATGTAACTCCCAGCCACATCAATTCAAGCGATGCTGCTATTATCATTCCTTGTGTAAAATCACCTAGTATTAGGCCCGTTATCGATCCTGCTATCAATGGCCTGCTAAGTTGAAGTTGAGGCCCATATGTGTCCAACCTGCATATTGCAGCCCAAACAGCCAGTAATAAGGCTTTTGCTAACAATTTACACAACCTCCTTTTATTTTAACAGTTCCTCCAATGATACTATGGCATCATTAGGTACCATTTGGATTTGTATTTTTACCCCCCTTTCCAGTATCCTTTTAAATGAATTTCTGTCAGTTTGATCTAGAGAAACTGCTTTTGTAATTTGAGTTTTACCCATAACATATTTAATACCGCCTACATTAAGTAAACCGATCTTAAAACCTTCTTCAATGCATTTATCTACATCCATTGGATTTGTAAATAGAACCATGGTAGATTTTTTTATTGGGCCAGAATTATAGGCTTTAATAAATCCATTCACGGTAAAAAGCACGACTTTTACCCCAGGTGGTGCTGCAAACTGCATTACAGCAGCCTGGACCTGATCTGCAGCCACTTCGTCATTTACTATAATTACTTGCTCGATATCAAATTGTTTGATCCATGTGGTAACTACTTGACCATGAATTAATCTGTCATCGATCCGAACAAATTTAATAGCCAAAATGAAAACCTCTTTTCCAAATTATTTTAAAGATTTTTTTACATTATCTGTTATATTGACAATACTATTTTTACCTACATCACATATTCTTTCAGCAATATCGTTTAAACATAAATCTCTTGATATTAAAACTTCTAATAGCATCGGCATATTAAATCCTGCAAGCGCCAGAACGTTATCCATCGATGATGTCAATATGCCTGCTGCATTTGAAGGGGTACCTCCAATTATGTCAGTCATGATTATTACGCCGGCGTGTCCTTTTACTTCATTAACAGTTTCCTCAAGTTTTTTCACTGTATCCTTTAAATCCATACCAGGTACAACTGATAATGCTTTAACATTTTCCAAATGTCCCATGATCATTTCTGCACTTTTCAGAGCTTCCAATGCAAAATTACCATGACTTATCAATACTAATCCTGCAATTTTGCTGTTCATTATTATCACTCCTTAGTCGAATCTATAGAAACCTGTATGACATTATTTTATAGAGCAACAATCATGCCAATATAAAATAAAAAGCTGAGAAAAGTATCAAACAAAGAAGTAATCTTAAGTTGATACTCCTCTCAGTTTTTTATCGAGGCTCATTAATGCACATTAAGGCTCTTTAAATACTTTCATCCTTTAATAACTCAACAATAAAGTAGATTTCATCATCTGGAACAGTGATGTTGAATACATCTTCTAATATTTTTATCGACTTTTTTACCGAATTCCATAATTGGTTATTTTCATTCTTGTATTCTATAATATCAACTCCTGCAGTCAGCTGATTTCCCTTAAGAAGGATCCTTTCCAACATGTATGCGATATGAATGTAAACTCTAACCACGATATTATCCTTCATACTCATACCGAGGCAATTCTCAAGTTTGGAAATACATCCTTTTATATAGGGAACTATCTTACCTGAAGATAAAAATTGCAGATATTTTTCAACTACTTCTGTTGTTGCATTCCAAATTATCTCCCTATTTATTTCGAATACATATTTTGAGTTATCAGCAGTTGCGAGTGCAGGGTCTACAAGCTTAAGAAGTCTACTCAAACCATTATTCAATAAAATATCATTTAATGAAATAAAAGGGTAACCCTCTATCATGGGATCTACACTTCCGACAATAGCTACAATGTCTTTATCCTGAACAGAATCTGAAATAATATCTCTGAATTGCTTTTTATTGGTGAAACTTAGCGGCACAACCTGTATATTAAAAATATGATTTTCTTTCAGTATATCTTTTATGCTTTTTTCAAGGTAAAATGCTGTACCCTGACCTGATGCACATACCGTATATATTATTTTTTTAATATTTTTATTGTACTCTTCATCAATTTTTCTCTTTGACCTCTCATTGAGAGTCAAGTTCATGTTTATTAGAGACCTAATAATATAATCCAGACTTGAATTCGGCATAAGAGCTTTTCTGGAAGCTTCAATTACCGTTAAGGTACTAACATTATCAAGTACTCTTACATCTATGCCCGTTCTTTCTTTTATATCATTCTCAAATGTAGTAAGCGAGCCCATATCAACAAGTATCAATACTCCCTTGCCACTATCTATCCTTTTCACCGTATCAATAGCTTTTTCAAGAATATCATTTGGCTTTTCATCCAAGGGCATATTTATTGCATTCACGTTGTTTGTACCAAGCAGTTCATTGGCGACGCAAGCTATATTAGAAGCAGTCCCTTGTCCATGAGCTATAACAAGCACCCCCACATGACTTTCCGTCTTGTTTTCTTTTAATGAATTTATAACAATTGTGAGAAAGTAAGCTTCATAATTTGGACAGCATATGCCATAATCTCTTTCCAGCATTTTTATTATATTTATCGAGGTAGCGTATACATCAGAGTATTTCAATTTTACTTCCTCGACCCTGGATATATTGAGAGAATCGATATCCTTCAAATCATATCTTGATATATAAATAAAATGAAATGCCAAAGTACAGTAAATATTCCTGTCAATTATAATGCCAAGTTCATCATATACCATATCAGATATAGACTTCACCATATCCATTACATCATCATTAATGATATCAGGAAACATATTATTTTTATACATACTCTGATTGACGATTTGGGTAAAGTCTCTAAAAGCTTCTTGTATATTAATCTCACTATCAAGGTTTTGCTTTATGATTTCATAGTAGTACTTTATAAAATCATATTTTGGAGCTTCAATGACAGTCTTCATGTTATACTTTGCATTAAAACTGTACTGAGAATCTGTCAAAATTCTATCTAAATTGTATCTTGTTCCCTTATTAAGATTCATCAAACCCTTTTTTACATAAGCAGGCACAAAATTAATATTTACATATACATTTTCTAACTTCTCTATGTTAAACTCCAGAAAAGCTCTTGCAGATGAAAGCTGTATATCGCTTTTTAGCTGTCCTATATTCCCTACAGGATCGTAAGTCAGAAATGCATCAATTGCTTCTTTATCTACAATGATGTTATGATTTAATCTCCCTGCTTCTTCTCTGAAGAAATTCTTTATCAGCTCAAACCTTTCCCCTAATCCTCTCTCCTTCAAAGGTGGAAGGTCAATAATCATTGGTATTCTTCTCAAAAATGTCTTTAAAAGGCTGGACTCAGGGTTTTCAGTAGTTGCTGCTATTATTAATACCCTTGCTGTTCTTTCATTTGTAGCTTCACCCATTCTATGATATATGCCCTTATCAATAAAGGTAAACAACATTTCCTGTCCTTCAGGAGTTAGCCTGTGAACTTCATCCAAAAAAAGGACTCCACCATCTGCAAGCTCAATGAGACCCTGCTTATCCCTGTCTGCACCAGTATATGAACCTTTGCTATAACCAAAAAGCTGGGATATTAGAAGTTGAGGATTACTCGCATAATCAGCGCAATTAAGAACCACAAAGGGGGCATCGGTTTTGAATATAGACTTTTCCTTTCCATATTTAAACATGGCTTCTGCAAACATGCTCTTCCCAACACCTGCATCACCAAGAATCATCGAATGAAGTCCTGAAGGTGGATAAAGGATTGCTGCCTT
>CALCDS010000076.1 GCA_937900065.1 uncultured Clostridiaceae bacterium
AAATGCATCATTGAAAAAATAGTTGACTTTTACGGCGTGAGGATTATGAAGGGGATATCGGTCGACCCTTTGATACTCTTTCTTAAAAAAAGCAATAAGGTTTCAAAAAACAGCATAAGGGTTGTAAGAGCAAAAGATTCTTTGAAAAACATGGAGCTTGAGAATGTATTCAATGAACTCGGCAAAAAAGATACATGCTGCTTTAAGTCCTTTGATGTGCTCCAGAGCGGTTTAAAAGACAAAGGGTGGATGCTTTTGAATGAAAAAGAGATGTCCATAATCCATAAGATAGAAAAAGGTCCTGTAAGCAGCCTTTTTAATATTTGCCAAAGCTTCCAGGGGATTATAACAGGCTGCGACAGGGCATTTGTAATAGATGAAAGTGAAATTGAAAAGTACGGCATAGAAAGGGATATAATAAGGCCGTGGATCAAAAACAGCTCCATAGACAGCTTTAAGGTAAAGCCCGCTGATAAATACATAATATATTCCGATTTTATAAGCGATCCTAAAGAATATAAAAATGCGATATCGCATATCGGAAAATATAGAGCCAGGCTCGAGGGCAGGCGGGAGTGCAAAAGGGGAACAAGGCTTTGGTACCAGCTGCAGTGGGGCAGGAAAAGCAATTTGTTTGAATCCAAGAAGATAATATTTCCATACAAATCCTCCCGAAGCAGGTTTGCACTTGATTGCGGCAGCTACTGCAGTGCCGACATATATGGAATGTTTATAAAAAGGGACTGCCCTATGTCATATGAGTTTCTGCTCGGAGTATTGAACAGTAGCTTGTATGAGTTTTATTTTAAAAGTTTTGCCAAAAAATTAGGGGATGAATTATACGATTATTACCCGAACACTGTTATGAGGCTCATGGTGCCGTGCAAAGAAGATGGATCCATTTCAAATATCGCATCAAGGATAATGAAATGCAGCGGCGACGATAAGTTGAAGTATATGAATGAAATAGACACGCGTTTGTATGACATGTTTGATCTGGACACTTCTGAAATCGAAATTATTGAAGGGAGAAAAAAAGATGATATACATAGGAACATCCGGTTATAGTTATGATGATTGGATAGGCTGCTTTTACAGCAAGGGGATATCAAAGGGGCAAATGCTTCCGGAGTATGCAAAGCGTTTTAAATTTACTGAGGTGAATTCAACTTATTATTCAATACCCAACAGATTTATGTTTTACAATCTGGCAAAAAAGACACCTGATGATTTTAAATTTACGGTGAAGCTTCACAGATCCATGACCCATAGCAGAAATGCAGGGGATGATGCTTATAAGGCATTCAACGAAGCTTTAAGCCCTATAATAGAATCAAACAAACTGGGCTGCATTGTAGCCCAATTTCCATATTCGTTTCATATGTCGAATGAAAATCTCGATTATATAAAAACCGTAAAGGAGCATTTCAAGTATATTCCCATATGCGTCGAATTCAGGAGCGAAGATTGGATGAAGCAGGAGGTTTATAAGCAGCTTTCAATGGAGGATATAGGTTTTGTGTGCGTCGACGAGCCGGATATAAAGGGGCTTGTAAAAAAGGCGAGCGTTGTAACGTCCAAGGTTGGGTATGTGCGTTTTCACGGGCGGAACAGTGAAAAATGGTACAACCACAAGCAATCCTATGAACGTTACAACTACCTTTACACAGAAGATGAGCTTAAGGAATGGGTCCCAAGGATTCAGCGCATTGATTCCAATTCCGATCTTACGTTTGTGGCATTCAACAACCATTTTAAAGGCCAGGGAGCTGAAAACGCGATGATGCTTGAAGAACTTTTAAAATAGGTTTTATGCAGATGCTCCCCCATCTCACTTAGATTGTTCAAAAATCAACGTTATATTTTAACAGGGTCACTCTTTTTCATCTTCAAAGGTTCCAAAGACTATGGGTTTTCCATGGGACACCATGACCTTCCCTTTTGCAATCACGGTATCTATCGATAGATCATCGGCGTTGAGCAAAAGCAAGTCAGCATCGAGTCCCTCTTTTATGCGTCCTTTGCTGCTTAATTTGAGTATGTCTGCAACATTTGAAGTCAAGGGTTTCAATGCCGTTGATATCGGTATTTTTTCCTTTAATACGGAATCGCAGAATTCCTTATGGTTGCTTGAGACTGAACCTATTCCCACCTTTATAAGAGCGCCGTACTTGTCAAATACGGGTGAACTTCCAAAACCGTCTGAACTCATGGTTATGTTGGTCTCAGGCACGCCTTCGCCAAGCATGGCTTTAAGCGCAGAGCTTCCCTTTATTTCAGGGCCGCCCTCTCTGCCTGGGAATATGCTGGATGTTATATCAACAGTTCCGCCTCTTTTTGCATATTCGATTGCCTGCAGGAATAAATCGCGGTTGCGGTTTATGTGGGTCGGAACCATCTGGGACGGAGGGATTTCGCCTCCATCTATTATTTCAAATAAGTAATCGAGTTTTTCCTTCCCATCGCCTACATGTAGATGAAGCACTCCGGCTTTTCCAGACAGAAGTCCGCCGACCCTTGCTTCAGACGCGAGCCTTAAAAGGTCGCGCACGACCGGCTGGGATGAGCGGTGGTCGGATATGGCTATTTCGCCGATCCCTATTACCTTATCTATGAGCATTATGTCGTTTCTCGGGCTGTCCGTGATTACACGGGTCGGTATTTGATATGAACCGGTATATATATAAGTTGTTATGCCTTCTTTCTCGAGGGCTCTGGCTTTTGCCAAAAGTCCGGCCATATTCCTTGTCGTGCCGTCGGTTCCAAGGCATCCTACAACCGTTGTTTCGCCAAAGCGTGTGATACCTGTGAGCATTGCTTCAGGCGTGCGGGTGGCAGGTCCTCCTTCTCCTCCTCCGCCTGCTATGTGGACATGACCATCGATAAATCCGGGCGTCATTATCTTGCCTTTTGCGTCTATCACTTCAACTTCCATAAAATTTTTTGAAGGCACCTCAATGTTTTCAGCAATCCTTCCTATCTTGTCGCCGATTAAAAGTATATCCATATTCCCTATTTTCTCTGGAGAATATACTTGCGCACCTTTGATTATTTTAAGCATGCTTTTTCCTCCTTTGTTGTTACATCATATATTTAACTGAATAAAACTGAAGCGTTTTCAGCCATAATTGATATTTTTACGGCTTTATCCGCTTTGTCGTATGATGGATTCTGCCCTGCTATGCGGCTTGTGCCGTCTTTTTTTGTTTCATTTATATAATACAAAAACTCAGGAATGCTTTCCAAAATCATGTTTCCTTTTTTTAAGAATGCATCTATATATATTCCGACGGATTTGGAAAGGGGAGACGTCTCAATTTCCACATCTCCGGATTCGGATGATATATTTATTTCAGATTTGCCTGCAATCTCCTCCCCTAAAATGAAGTATATGCTTGCTGAAGAACTGTTTATCCGGCACTGGTTGAAATAGATGCAATCTAAAATTATCGGAGCATGTCTGGATACTATGAAAATCGCATTGGCTTTTAAATTTGACATCTCTATTTTACCATCAGATATATTTGTTTCAATCGAGTTGCATGTTATACCGGATAGATTGATATTTCCACCTGATATGTTGTAGATCATGCTGATACATGAAAAGTTTGACGCCCTGACTTTGGAATTCAGGGACGAAACTATTATCCTGCATCGTATATCATATGGTATTTTTACATTTATATTTACAATAGTATTTTTTTCGTTTCTTGCTTTGATTTCAAGCAGTTTGGTTTCATCTGATAGCGATATTATCTTGTCAATGCTGGTTTCATGAGTTTTGCAGTTGATTTCAAGCTCCATATCAAAGCCGTCATATCCTTCTAAACATATTCCACCGTTTATGCATTCAAAGTGAAGTTCTATTTCCGAGAGTTTATCTATTTTCTTTTTCCAAGACAGATTGTAATCATTAAGCGTGATATTGTTTTCATGCATGCCTGCGCATATACCTGAAAGTTTCGAAGACAGTTCGGATGCATTAAAGTTCATGTTCCCGTATTTTTTTTGTATTTCGTCGATTCCGTTATGCAATATGTTTTCATCGCTGCTTGTATCTTTTAAGCCGGCCATCTCGTCTGAAAGACCGGATAAAATGGTCTGGGCATCTTTGCCCATGTTTTTTGACATATCGTCAAGCAGTTTCTCAAGCTCACCTTTTACAGGCTTCAATGCTTCATACAGCTTCTGCGAATCCAGTGAAATACTGTCATAGAGCTTTGAATCGCTGTCGATAAGCCGGCTGCATAGTTTTGACGAAATCAAAGGCATGTCTTTATTGAAATTATTTACTGCAGCTTCGACTGCCTGCGATAAATTTTCATCCTGAAAGGGTGTCTGCATGGGCGGTTTTGATGCACTGGTGTTCAATGCGTCTAAAAGCCGTACTGCTTCGTCGATATTTATTTTTCCTCTCTCAAGCATTGATAATATTTTCAAACTTTCATCGTTCATATTTTATCCATGTATTTTTTGATGGTATTATTACTATATTTTATAACAAATCTGAAGGTTTATTCTGTAAAATTTTTTATTATCTATGCAGGAAAATATTACTAATTGTAGAATATAATAGTATGTCCATGAGAAAGGAGTTATAATATGCAGCTGAATTTAAAGACAATAAATAAGACACTTATCGTGTCTGCCTTTGGAGAGATAGACCATCACACCTCAGAGGAAGTAAGAGATAAGATAGACAGATACATAGACGCCAGTTCGGCAAGGAACATAATATTCGATTTTACGGGCGTAAGCTTTATGGACAGCGCCGGAATAGGCGTAATCATAGGAAGGTATAAAAAGATATCGCCGCTTGGCGGCAAATTTGCTGTTACAGGCGCCAATGCGCAGGTAAAGAGGATTATCGAGATTTCCGGAATACTTAAAATAGCACGATATTACGACAATGTAGACATCGCGCTTTCAAATATGTGAACAGGGGGGAGAACCATGGATTATGAGAACAGCATGAGGCTTGAAATACCGAGCAAATCAGAGAATGAAGCCTTTGCAAGGGCGGTCGTGGGCGCCTTTGCATCGCAGCTTGACCCTACGGTCGAGGAAATATCTGATGTGAGAACTGCGGTATCGGAAGCTGTTACTAATTCAATAATACACGGTTATGAAAATACCCATGGCATGATTTTGATCGAAGCAAGTATAAAGAATAATCTGCTTAAAGTGGAAGTTACTGATAAGGGAAAAGGTATTGAAGACATAACCGCAGCAAGGCAGCCGCTTTTTACAACTAAACCTGAATTAGAGCGTTCAGGCATGGGTTTTACTGTTATGGAAACGCTTATGGACAGCGTTGATGTATTTTCCGAACCGGGAAAGGGTACAAGGGTAGTCATGACAAAAAAATTTAACTCAATAGCATGATCGGGAGATGGTGTTATGGGTTCGAAAGTTAACAAAAGCCCATCTCGGGTGCTCAGCCACGAACAAACCCTTGAACTCATAAGCAGGAGCCAGGATGGGGATAAGCATTCCGAAGAAGTGCTGATCCAGCATAATATAGGCTTGATATCGTCGATTGCCAAACGTTTTTTAAACAGAGGATATGAGTTTGAGGATTTGTTTCAGATAGGGAGCATCGGCCTTATAAAAGCCATTAAAAATTTCAATCCCGGGTTCGATGTCAAATTTTCTACATATGCCGTGCCCATGATAATGGGTGAGATAAAAAGATTCATAAGAGATGATGGCATCATAAAGGTGAGCAGGTCCTTAAAAGACATTGCAAAAAAGGCCAGAGTGGCTAAGGAGAGGCTGTCTAAAACACTTGGAAGGGAGCCGACTTTGGCCGAACTTTCAGAAGAACTTAAATTGTCTCCTGAAGATCTGGCGGTTGCCATGGATTCAATGTTGAGCCCCGGCTATTTATATGATGTGATACATCAGGATGACGGCTCCCCTGTTCTGCTGATAGATAAGATTAGTGAAGAAAAAGACATGGATAACGAGGTGACGGATAAGATCGCATTAAAGGAAGTACTGGATAAACTTGAGCCTAAGGCAAGGCAGATAATCATATTGAGATACTTTAAGGACAAGACCCAGACAGAGATAGCGCACATGCTTGGAATTTCCCAGGTTCAGGTGTCGAGAATAGAAAAAAAGGTGCTTGCTAAAATGAAGGATATAATGGAATAAGCTTTGACCGTTCCTGCTTAAATGCAAAAGGCCCGCCTCTTTTTGTTCAAATTCAAAAAGAGGCGGGCCTTTTGTGCTAGTATTAAAAATGTTCTACTGCAAATAATAATCATGCTGGTGATACATCGTGCTTTTAT
>CALCDS010000077.1 GCA_937900065.1 uncultured Clostridiaceae bacterium
TGTCGTGGCTGAAAGAAGATCGCAGTCAAAACCGATTATGAGATATTATATATAATAAGCATTAGAACTTAAAAAGTGCGAACAGGTGAACGAGGATGCTCAAAATCAACGTTATATTTTAACATAGCCTGTAATAAAAATAGATGATGATGCTTTGGAGGAATTGGATGGTTTTTAAGCTGTTCTTTTCTTGAAATATAAGGTATGGCAAATTGCGTTGTGGTAGAATATATCTAAGTGAAATTCTTCTTGATTTTTGATAGGAGGGATGTATATGGCAAAAGTAAAGACCATAGAGTGGAAAGATGATGCGCTCGTGCTTATCGATTGTACAAAGTTACCTGCAAGAGAAGAATATATTGAATGCAGGGAATACAGAACTCTTGTCAGGGCAATTAAGACGCTTGAAGTCAGGGGAGCTCCGGCTATTGGAGTTTCCGCAGCATATGGAGTTGTGCTTGCTGCCATGCAGGCTGAGAAGGAGACCGCAGATAAGCAGGATTATATTAAATTCATAAAGGGAGCCATAGATGAGCTTGCAGCTACAAGGCCTACGGCTGTTAACCTTTTCTGGTCGTTAAAAAGGATGAATGAAAAGCTTGACAGCATCAAAGATATGGATATGGACAATATAAAGGAAGAATTGCTTAAAGAAGCAAATAATATTTTTGATGAGGATATTGAGTGTAACCATAATATAGGCAAGTACGGGAATGAGGTTGTACCCGATGGTTCGAATATATTGACCCACTGCAATGCTGGGGCTTTGGCAACTGCGGGATATGGCACCGCACTTGGCGTATTTAGATATGCCCATTCACATGGTAAAAAAATACATATATATGCTGATGAGACAAGGCCGCTTCTGCAGGGAGCAAGGCTTACTGCATGGGAACTTGTAAAGGAAGGAATACCGGGGACGCTCATCACGGATAATATGGCAGGATATTGCATGAAGCTTGGTATGATAGATATGGTCATATTCGGAGCCGACAGGATAACATCAAACGGCGATGTGGCAAATAAAATAGGTTCGTATTCAGTGGCTGTTCTTGCAAAAGAGCATGGAATCCCGGTATATTCCGCAGCACCTCTTTCAACGATTGATATGAGCATTGCAGATGGAAAAGACATACCGATCGAACAGAGGGATAAGTATGAAGTGAGAAGCATGTTCGGAGTGACGATTGCCCCGGATGGCATAGATACTTTTAACCCTGCTTTTGATGTAACGCCGCATGAATATATTGCAGGCATAATAACTGAAGTCGGCGTTATAAAACCTCCGTTTGATATAAACATACCAGCGGCTTTTAAATTAGGCCATGTTTAACAAAGATGTTGATTTTGAGCATCCACCTCGCCTGTTCGCACTTTATAAGTTCTAAGGCTCATTGCTCTCGCTTATTGAGAACTTTTGCAAACTCACTACGTGAAGTTACAAAAGTTATAGGATTCGCTTCGGCAGTTTCGCCAAAAACTTAGCAAAAGTGCTCACATCTCACTATGATTGCTCAAAAAATCAACACTAGACTTTAACATAGCCTTAAAATTAAAAAATCAATCAAAGAGTAAACTGTAAATAGAGCGTAGCTGGGGAATCAATATCAAAGGGCGAAAAGTTGGATAGGGAAGTATTGCTGAAATAAATAATAAAGGTCAAGAGGATGAGTAGCAACCAAGTGTT
>CALCDS010000078.1 GCA_937900065.1 uncultured Clostridiaceae bacterium
TATCGCCCCCAACACGGTTTCAGCTTCACCCAGTGCACCTTTTACATCGCTCTTATATCCCTGTTTATTCAAAGCTGAACCCAGAGAATATATCGTCTTTAATATATAATCGCATTTAAGATATCCTATATGGCCTATCCTTATGATTTTCCCCTTTAATCTGCCCTGCCCTCCTGCAATGACTACCCCATTTTCTTGCATCTGGCTCCTTAAAAGTTTATCATCCACTCCTGAGGGCACCCATAGAGCTGTAAGCACTTCAGAGCAGTATCTTTTGTCCGGGAATTCACTCAATCCCAGTATATTGCATGCAGACTTTACGGCCCTGGAATAAATGTCCGCATCATGATAAACATTATCCAAACCCTTTTTTAAAAGCATATCCAAAGCCTTGTTAAGCCCGAGTATCAAAGATACTCCTGGAGTATACGGTATCGAGGAATTTTTGTACTTTCTAAGATCAAAATAAAACCTCGGCATCTTTGAACTTAAAACTGCGTCCCAGGCCCTGTCCGAAAGTGCAAGCAAAGAAAGCCCTGGGGGACACATCAGCCCCTTCTGGGAACCTGCTATGGCCAAATCAACATTGTATTTATCAGCATCAAACTTGAGGCTTCCTATGGCGCTTACCGCATCGACTATAAAAAGCGCTCCATGATTTTTGACTATGCTCCCCAGCTTTTTAATATCATTTTTTATTCCGGTCGATGTTTCGCTGTAAGTAGCATATACGGCCTTGTATTTCTTCTTATCCAAATAATCATTCAATATTTCAGGTCCAATGCCCTGTCCCCATTCAGTTTTTATTTCGTCGACATTTACGCCATATTCCCTTGATATATCCGCATACCGCCTGCCAAATACCCCGCAGTTTATAACCAACAAGTCGTCGCCTGGAGAGAATATATTTACGACTGAAGCTTCAAGACCGCCTGTTCCCGAAGAGAGAAGCATTACGACTTCATTTTGAGTTCCAAATACCTTGCGTAACTTTTTATCTGCGTCATACATTACCTTTAAAAACTCATCCGTCCTATGGTGCATGTTCTGCGACATTGCCGCAAACACTTCCTCTGGCACATTTGTCGGACCCGGCGTCATGAGTATTTTATTCATAAATATACCCCCCATAAATGAATTTTGAAAATTTATATGAACCTTATAACTTAAAAAGTGCGGATAGGTAAGCAAGATGCTCAAAATCAACATCATGCTTTAACATAGCCTAAAATAAAAGTAAAAATCAAATAGAGGTCTGTTAACTTCATAATATGCCGGTTTATGATCAATAGAGTCAGCAGATTATAAAAAAAATAAATCCAACCCTGAAAAGGGCGGGATTTATCTCGCTGTACCACCTTTGATTTTACTCTAAACCTTTAACGAAGTTATCCGCTCCGGGCTAAAAATTCACCCAAAGACTCAGGGATGGATTCAAAGGCACGGAATACGGCTTCTCATCGACCAGCCGCTCTCTTAAAACCCGGTGCAATTTACTATTTCCCCTCATCGAGATTGATATTAAAGAAATACTATACTATTTTTCACATGATGTCAATAATCCCAATAATATACAGATATTTCATAAAATTGTGTCTTATATAACAAAGATTTTGATTTTGAACATACTGTTCTCTATTCGTATTCTTAAATTTTAAAGCTATTATGCATCGATATCGTTTTGATTCATGCCGTCGGCCGACATCTCAAGAAGTTTTAAGCCTTTGTTTTCCTCAAGCGTTCTTTGTATCCCCCATTCATACACAAACAGCAGCACCGGAGAATCGTTTTTATCAAGCACTGCCATAACATCGTTAGACAGATATAATTGGGATAAATCGATGTCCTTTTGCTCGATCCATCTTATGAATCTATAGGGCAGGTTTTGTATCTTCACATCAACGCCATATTCATGCTTCATCCTGTATTCCAATACTTCAAACTGGAGCATGCCTACGACTCCTATTATGCACTCTTCTTTTCCGGTACCAGGCCGTCTAAATACCTGTATTGCCCCTTCCTCGGAAAGCTGGCTTATTCCCTTTATAAACTGCTTACGTTTCATTGAATCAAGCACATGCACCCTTGCAAAATGTTCCGGTGGAAATACAGGAATACCCTGATATTTAAAGTACGGAGGCTTTTCGCAAAGCGTATCGCCAAGGCTGAATATGCCGGGATCGAAAAGTCCTATTATATCACCTGGATAAGCTTCTTCAACAGCAGCCCTTTCCTGCGCCAAAAACTGTTGGGGCTGTGCAAGCTTTATGATCCTGCCTCCCTGCACATGATACACTTCCATTCCCTTTTCGAATCGTCCTGAACAGATCCTCATAAAAGCTATCCTGTCCCTGTGAGCCGGATTCATATTAGCCTGTATTTTAAATATGAAACCTGAAAATCTTTCGTCTTCAGGCGATATGTCTCCGATATCCGAAGCCCTGGGCATCGGCAGTGTGGTCATGTTCAAAAACTCATTCAAGAACGGTTCAACTCCAAAATTGGTCAAAGCGCTTCCAAAAAACATCGGTGTAAGTTCCCCTGATCTTACTTTTTTTATATCGAATTCATCACCGGCCATGTCAAGAAGCTCAATATCATCACACAATTTTTTATGCAGGTGCTCACCCAAAAGATCTTCAAAGACAGCATCATTCACACTGCCTGTCAATGACGAGACTTCGGTTTGGCCGTGATTCCCTCCGCTGAAAATTTCGATCTGGGCCAGTTTTCTATTGTACACTCCCTTAAAGTCACCATTCGTTCCTATAGGCCAGTTCATTGGATATGAATGGATCCCAAGTACTTTTTCTATTTCCTCCATGAGTTCAAATGGATCCTTGGATGCTCTGTCGAGTTTATTTACAAATGTAAATATCGGTATGCCCCTCATTTTGCAAACATGAAAGAGCTTAATCGTCTGCTCTTCCACACCTTTTGCACCATCTATAACCATGACAGCACTGTCCGCAGCCATAAGGGTCCTATACGTATCTTCGCTGAAATCCTGGTGGCCCGGGGTATCCAGTATATTGATGCAATACCCATTGTAATCAAACTGAAGCACACTGGACGTCACCGATATGCCTCTTTGCTTTTCTATCTCCATCCAATCCGATGTGGCATATCTTTGGGCTTTCCTTGATTTTACCGAGCCTGCAAGTCTTATAGCTCCGCCATACAAAAGCAGCTTTTCGGTAAGTGTGGTTTTACCTGCATCAGGATGGGAGATGATCGCAAAAGTCCTTCTTCTTTTGACCTCATCAATAAATTTATCTTTTTGTACAACCATATTCTATCCTCTTTCTGTCAAACATTAAAATTTACCATTATCATATAAAGTTTATGTACTCAAATAGATATGATATTTTGCTTCTAATTAATAGACATATTTGATTTTACATATATTATTCATCTATGTCAATTGCACCTGTCTTAATG
>CALCDS010000079.1 GCA_937900065.1 uncultured Clostridiaceae bacterium
ATATGCCTTCGGCAAAATATCAAGTTAGTTTGTCTTGATATCCCGCTCTATATAACAAAAGCGGACAGAATAATCTGTCCGCAATATATACCAAGTAAAACCATATATTAACCCTGACGGCATTGCCACAAGGTGAGAAGCGGAAGACTTCTTCTTTGTTATATGCTAATATTTTAGCATTGCCTTTATACTTTGTCAATATATCTTAAATTTAGATTTATAACTTATGCTATATTTAACAAGGGTGTTGATTTTTTGAGCATCCTGCTCGCTCGGATTGCTCAAAAAATCAACATAACCATAACCTAAATCAGTTTGCGGCATAATACTTATTCCATGGCCCTGCTCTTTATCTTATTGTTCACCATATTTATAAAGCCTTCAAGTTTCATGTTCCCTATGACGCCCTGCTTTCTATCCCTTACCGACACTTCGCGGTTTTCCATTTCCTTATCACCGACTATAAGCATATAGGGTACCTTTTCCATCTGGGCTTCCCTTATCTTGAATCCTATCTTCTCGTTTCTTATATCTGATTCAACCCTTATATCTTCATCAAGCAGCCTGTTTTCGATTTCCTTAACATAAGCTTCCTGATCGCCGGTTATATTCATCAGTTTTACCTGAACCGGTGCCAGCCATACAGGGAATGCACCTGCAAACTGTTCAATCAATATGCCTATGAATCTTTCGATACTTCCAAATATGGTTCTGTGTATCATAACCGGCCTGTGCTTTTCTCCATCAGCACCTATATATTCGAGTTCAAACCTTTCAGGCATCTGAAAGTCCAGCTGTATTGTCCCGCATTGCCATGTACGCCCTATGCAGTCTTTCAGATGGAAATCTATCTTGGGTCCATAGAATGCTCCATCCCCTTCGTTTATCTTATACGAAAGTCCTGCGGCATCCAAAGCTTCTTTGAGCGAATTTGTAGCATGTTCCCAATCCTCATCGCTTCCCATGGAGTTCTCAGGCCTTGTGGAAAGTTCCACAAAGTATTCAAATCCAAACATTTTATATACATAGTCGGTGAGCTTTATGACTCCAAGTACCTCTTCTTTTATCTGATTTGGCATCAAGAATATATGGGCATCATCCTGAGTAAAGTTTCTCACCCTCATAAGTCCGTGGAGCGCTCCTGAAAGTTCATGCCTGTGTACAAGTCCAAGCTCTCCTAATCTAATGGGAAGCTCCCTGTAACTGTGCATTGAATTTTTATATACCAGTATGCCTCCAGGACAATTCATAGGCTTTATGGCATAATTCTCTCCATCAATTTTTGTAAAATACATATTCTCCTTGTAATGGTCCCAATGGCCGGACTGATGCCAGAGCGCTTCATTGAGTATTATAGGAGTCCTTATCTCCTTGTATCCATTCCTTGCATGTATTTTACGCCAGAAATCCTCAAGTTCATTCCTTATTGCCATTCCCTTTGGATGGAAAAACGGAAAACCAGGGCCTTCTTCATGAAGGCTGAACAAATCCAGCTCTTTCCCAAGCTTTCTGTGATCCCTCTTCTTGGCTTCCTCAAGCATATTTAAATATTCATCAAGCTCGCTTTTTTTAGGATAAGATATGCCGTATATCCTCTGGAGCATTTTGTTCTTTTCGCTTCCCCTCCAATAAGCGCCTGCCACCGAGAGCAGCTTGAAGGCTTTTATAGGCCCTGTGGAAAGAATATGCGGACCTGCGCAAAGATCAGTAAACTCACCCTGCTTGTAAAACGATATCACTTCGTCTTCAGGAAGGTCCTCTATAAGTTCTACTTTGTAGGGCTCCTTCCTTTCCTTCATAAATTTAATCGCTTCAGCACGCGGAAGCACGAATTTTTCCAGCTTTAAGTCCTCTTTTACTACTGACTTCATCTCATTTTCTATCTTTCCAAGTATTTCGTCTGTAATCGTAAAATCGGCATCGATATCATAATAAAATCCATTGTCTATCGAAGGGCCTATAGCAAGTTTGACTTCAGGATAGAGTCTTTTTATAGCTTGGGCAAGTACATGTGAAGAAGTATGCCAGAATATCTTTTTCCCCTGTTCATCTTCAAATGTAAGTATGGAAACTTCAGAATCGTTTTCGATTTTGTCGTTAAGTTCGGCGACCTTGCCGTTTACAAGTCCTCCTACACTAGCTTTTGCAAGGCGCTGGCTTATGCTTTTTGCCACATCAAGCACGGATACTCCTTTTTCGAATTCTTTTACCGTTCCATCTTTTAATTTAATCTTAATCACAAATTTCACTCCCTGCTTATTATATTTTAATATACCTTTCATATCGGATTATAATAATAAAAAAACTCCCTGTCCTCAAGGGACGGGAGTTATTCCCGCGGTTCCACCCAAATTAGTAAAAAACCACTCAACTCAACGCCTTAACGCAGCAGACGCAGCTTCCTACTGGTTTCAGAAACTGAACTTAGAGGTGGTTTTCAATTACACATTTCAAGGAATGCTTTCAGCCCATGACATTCCATCTCTGTTGATTGTTTATAATCTAGTTTTCCTCATCATCGTTTTTTAACATTATATATTTATATTCCAAATAAGTCAACATTTTTGAAACCTGCTTTGTAAAAATCATATCCTGTGGACTTTATCTATGCACAAACTGCATCCAGGACATGTCTTTACCCTGTCTCCAAACACGCTTTTGATCGTCTCAACCATTTCTTTGTTTTTTATGTTGGTAACATTGTGCAATATTATGAGCTTTGGTGCAGTTGTTATAAGGGAACTTACCAAGAGATCATCATGGTTTATATCGGAATCCGCGCCCTCGTTCATGAGATCCCTTAAAAATTCCTCGGTTATTTCATTGTTCATTCCATCATACATACAATACGACCCGTCATACTCAGCCACTATATTCACTGTTTCTATACGGCTTTCCTGTATGTCAACAAAATATTTCAAGAGTTTTATGAACTCGTTATATTCCCTTTCAACCAAATATTCTTCAACAACTCTATCAACGATATCCTCGATGGTACTGTTAAATTCCCTCAACCTGAATCTTATAAAGCCTTCAAGTATTATATCGGAATTTTCAGAGACATACTCATAAATCTTTTCTATCATACTTTCTTTCATATTCAGACCGAACAGATAATCACTGCCGGCCAGTGTCGTCGTGCCGCTCAATATGCCTACGCATCTTGATGCTATTTCATCTATCTCATTATCCTTAAAATAGCTGTGATTTTCTTTAAGGAACTTTGTTATGGTTTCAACCTGAAAATTATCCACTATTATCTCATATATAATATTAGCTGCATATATGTCAAAATCTTTTTTAAGTCCGGACACATTGCAGCCTTTGATATCTTCATCATTTACAACGCATTTAATGAAGTGCATACCATCGCTGTCACTTTCCACCAGGCTTAATCTTATGTCCTTGTCATTGAGCAGTCTTACAAGCTTTTCAAGCTTGCTTAAAATATCGCATTTACCCTGTTCAAACCCTATGGATAAAAGCATCATGCGTTTTCACTCCTTCCTATGGTGATAGTATATGCCTATATACACTTCATAATACAGGTAATAACTGTGGACTAAACCGCCTCACTTAAAGAATGCCACGCCCTTTTGAACGAAATTCCAATCTGCAATCCAAACTCCCTGCTTTAGTGTGAAGTACTTTCTTTTGGCTATGTTCAATAGATTTAATATGACATTTCTTTTAAAGGAATGAGCGAACCTATATCAGTTAATGCTCCATTTCCGAGATCTTTTGTTTGAACATCATATTTGGATAAGAATTCAAGCATGCTGTTGTAATCGGGATGATCCTCTATCTTGCCTGCAAATGCCAATGTCGTTTTATCAATAAGCCCGGAAGCTCCTCCTATAAAACCATAATTTAATCCGCTAAGCCTTATATTACCAGGCCTTATCTTTAAAATATCAAAATCATATTTTGAAAGAGATTTATAAATCCCCTCATCAGATGTGATAATAGCATTTGCATTTACAATGCATAATGAACACTTGCAATAGCCCTGCTTTACATCCAGGATTCTGACGCCTGTTGAAGTTAAGCAATCCAAAAGCATTGGATCAACATTTTTCTTATTGCATATGGCATAGTCTCCAATCCTTGCTACATTGTATGCGGCGCAGTGAGGATACTTATCTGAAACAGTGTATCGCCCCTTTATTATATGAAATTTATGCCTCTTGAGTTCTTCTAAAGTCTCTTTGGGCGCATTTAAAGCTGCGACTATGTCATTTCCTCCAAGATGATGAAATAGCATATCAGGATGGCATGATACGGCATCATATAATTCATCACACCTTTGACATTTTATAATCCCGACACCCAAGTTTTTCAGAGATTCAACGATTGAATCGCCGGCCCTTGCATCAAGCAGGCACAAAGATACTTTCCCTGCGGGTAGATTTGGACTTTTTAAGCAGTTTTCCATACTTGACCCTCCAATGCGATCATGCAAATTGACAATTATTCAAAAAATTTTTTTAAACCATGCTAAAAATCCCTGCAAGATAAATTCTTGCAGGGATTTAATTTGGAGGCGACACCCAGATTCGGACTGGGGGTAAAGGTTTTGCAGACCTCTGCCTTACCACTTGGCTATGTCGCCATATATGGAGCGGAAGACGGGACTCGAACCCGCGACGTTCACCATGGCAAGGTGACGCTCTACCAACTGAGCCACTCCCGCATAGACTGACAGGGACATAATGCCTTTTCAACACTGTTGTCCTCTGCCATCGGCACATCAACCTATTATGATAAGCCGCCTTCGTCTTTAAAATATATGGTGGCCAGAGTCGGAATCGAACCAACGACACGAGGATTTTCAGTCCTCTGCTCTACCAACTGAGCTATCTGGCCATATGGCGACCAAGAAGGGGATCGAACCCTCGACCTTCGGCGTGACAGGCCGACACTCTAACCAGCTGAGCTACTTGGCCGCATATGGTGGGAACAACAGGGCTCGAACCTGTGACCCCCTGCTTGTAAGGCAGATGCTCTCCCAGCTGAGCTATGCTCCCATCGATTTTTTCTGACGACAGATATTAGTATATAATATTTGTTTAACCCTGTCAACAAGTTTTTTAAATTCGGCAAATGCCTATTTGGCGCATTCCAAGTCATTTGGTGACCTGAACATCTATACAAGGATGCCTCTGCCCCCCTGAAACATAAGCAGCCTATGTCACATAGTTCATTCTAAAGTTTTATTTTGAGGTTGCGTTTGATATAATATGAATAATACATCATATAAACTGAAATATAGAGTAAGAGAGGTTTACATATGAAATCAAATAATAAATTATTGTTAGCCATAAAAGACATCGCAAAGTGTATTTATATAGGACTTTTGATAGCTGCCGGAATCGCTCTTATAATGCTTCTGTTCGGTTTGACATTCAGGAAAAATATAATCGTATTGATTTACCAAGCCGACTTCTCAGTGGGAAGCATGGGATTGTTCATTGCCGGAATATCATTTTTGAAACCATCCACATTGCGTCCATTTGACCATAAAAAACAGTGGGAGGAACATTTTAAACTGCTGAACATAGGACATGTGCTGTTTTTTATCGGGATTTCACTGTACATCATAGCCATAATATTTTATAATTTGAATTTTAGCTTGACCGGCAATATTTAAACAGTCATTTCAAAAAATTTTCGCTGCATAATAAGACAAACTACTGATTTAAAGTGCCTTCGGCAAAGCATTAATGTAGTTTGTCTATGTTTTCTGCTCCGCTCCATAATAAGCAAACTAGTGATTTAAATTTCTTCAGCAAAACATTAATATACTCTGTTTTGATATTTTGCTCATAATAGAAATACCAGGATAACAATAAATTGCCATCCTGGTATTAACATTAACAAAAGTTGGATATCAGTATTTAGATTCAGACTACTCGGTTACTGCTTTTACATTTGCAGCCTGAGGACCTTTTTCGCCTTCAACTATATCGAATTCAACTTCCTGACCTTCAGCAAGATTCCTGAATCCTTCACCTTGTATTGCTGAATAGTGAACGAATACGTCCTTGCCGTCTTCCCTCTGGATAAATCCATACCCTTTTTCAGTGTTAAACCATTTTACTTTTCCTTTTTCCATTGATTTCGCTGGCATAGTTAACCATAACAAACTAATTATATCACTAAAAGTATGCTACAACTAAGAGCAACGCCAGCTTGCTCGCCTTCCTTTCATTAAAGCATTTAAACTAATTTACTAGATAGAGTTTAGCACAGTGCTGCGATTATGTCAAATATTGCAGCACTAAATTATTATTATTATTTATAGTATTTGATAAAACTGCAAGTTTTATGATTGCCATAAAATTAAATTAAAAATTGACTATTTTTGCACTGCAAAATTGACCCTTTCACTCATATCGCATATACCATCCAGTGTAAATCCATTATATTTGCTTATACGACTGAACCCTGATTCCTTAAGGAATTTTTCAATCTCACTGACTTCATATATCCTTTCAATATGAGTTTCATCAAACCTGTGATACAGATTTCCCTTTTTAACGAAAAAAGTAAGATAAAACTCTATTGTATTATCATCTCCCATATGGTTATCCCATATGTATACAATATCGTCATTATCATATGTGAATGTATTTTCTCCAATTATTTTCCTTAGTTTATACGAAGAATTTATATCAAATATAAATATGCCCCCGTCTTTCAGGTGTCCGTATACCCATTCGAATACTTGCTTTAATTTTTTCGGATCGATTATATAATTGATACTGTCGCATGAGCATAAAATAATTCCATACTTTCCATCAAGCTTTATATCGTACATATCTTGAGCGAGAAAATTTATCCTGACTTTGGATTCCAGGGCTTTCATGCTGGCTACAGACAGCATATCCTGCGAAATATCAAATGCCGTAACATCATACCCGCTCTTTGCCATCCTCACTGAAATATTTCCGGTCCCGCATGCCATATCAAGCACATCATTTTGAACTACATTGTACATGTTTATCAGTTTTATTATGTACTTTGCCCAGGCATCATAATCAACATCATCCATAAGAGAATCGTAATAGTATGCCATCTCATTGTACTGCCCTAAATCATCTGCCACTGGCTTTTATCTCCTGTATTTTAGCATATATATTATCAAGTGCTGATGATGCGGATTCATTGCATAAAACATCGGCCCTTCTATCATACATCGTATCGCCTTTATTTATTATCACAAGCTTCTTTGCAAGGCTTGGAAGGTAATTTACAGGTCCCACCTGGAGACTTGAGCCTATCACTATCATAAGATCACATCTGCTTGAGATTTCCCATGCCTTGTTAAAACAATCGGGAAGGCTGTCCCCGAAAAAGACTACGTCAGGCCTTATCATGCCTCCGCAAGTGCACAAAGGAGGTATTTCGCCTTTCGCAACTTTTTCTTCAATAACATTAAAGCCATATGTTTTGCGGCATTTCACGCAGTGGCCGGTCCTTATGTTGCCATGCACTTCCATTATATTTTTAGAACCTGCGTCATAATGGAGGTTATCGATATTTTGGGTTATTATAGCTGAAATCAGCCCTTCCTTTTCCATTTTAGCAAGTATAAGATGCGCCTTGTTCGGCTTTGCACCTTTCATGCCCGTCAATATTTTAAAACCCGTCCTGTAAAACTTTTCAGGGTTGCCATACAATACATCGGTCGATAAAGCTTCCATTGGATCAATCTTTTCCCACAATCCGGTACCTTTGCTCCTGAAATCAGGGATCCCACTTTCAGTTGACAAACCGGCGCCTGTCAACACAACAGTCAGTTTGCTTTTAACTATCATCTCGGCTATCTTTTCATATTTAGAGTCACTCATATGACCATCTCCCTAACCTACTTATATATACTATAAGCTTTATTAAAGAAAGGTATTGATTTTTGAACATCCACATCACTCATCTGGATTGCTCAAAAAATCAATATTATAGTTTAGCATAACCAAACTATAATATTTTCAATGCACTATCTGCATTTTACAGCACACCGGATTTATTATCAACCATATAGGGAAAATATTATAACGCATCAGCAGAGAAATACACTGTCACCATTTTGGAATCCTTCCGGTCATGATTGATTTTATCCTTCTTTCCCGATTTCTTTGGGTCATTATGCCTCCAATCTTACCGGTCTCGCTGGAAGTTAAACCGCTCCAGCCATATTCTTTGACCTTTTCCAATAGTCCGAGTTCTTCTGCGATCTCATATTTTTGTTTTTCTCTGGCCTCTTCTTCAAGACTAAGCTGTTTATTGGATTCTAACTTTGCCTTTATCACTTTTTTAAAAGGTGTTTTCTTAACAAGTTTCGAATCTATGAAATCATAATAGCGCATATATTTCTACCCCCTTAAAAGGTAGTATGCTGTATTGATAAGATACTATACAAAAAAAATCCAAGACATTTGTATATGAATGTCTTGGATTTTTTAAACCATGTTAAGGTTACATTAAAGTGTAATGTTCATCTTCATCTATCCCGCGTCTTATTAAAGCAAATGGCATGCAACAAAATGATCCTTTCCAACTTCCTTGAATTCAGGCATCACTTCACTGCATATGGGTTTGGCATATCTGCACCTTGCTCTAAATCTGCATCCCGGCGATGGATTGATCGGACTTGGCACATCGCCTTCGAGTACTATCCTCTTCCTGCTTCTTTCAATTTCAGGGTCAGGAATCGGAATTGCAGAAAGCAAAGCCTGCGTATATGGATGGAGTGGATTTTTGTACAGTTCAGCGCTTGATGCAAGTTCTACCATGGTCCCAAGATACATAACGGCAACCCTGTCGCTTATATGCTTGACCATTGACAAGTCATGGGCAATAAACAGATATGTGAGCCCGGTATTTCGCTGCAAATTTATAAGCAAATTTACAATTTGAGCCTGTATCGATACATCAAGAGCCGATATCGGTTCATCGCATACTATAAATTCAGGTTCTACCGCAAATGCTCTGGCTATTCCTATCCTTTGCCTCTGGCCGCCCGAAAATTCGTGAGGGAATCTGTTGGCGTGTTCCTTGTTTAAGCCGACAAGGCCCAGCAGTTCATTTATCTTTTCAGTTCTCTGCTTTCCGCTATACAATCCATGTATGTCAATTCCTTCACCTATTATATCTCCGACCGTCATCCTTGGGTCCAAGGATGCATAAGGATCCTGGAATATTATCTGCGCCCTTTTTGAAAAATCTTTTTTTGCTTTTTTATCAAGTGAATGAATGTCAACGCCATCAAAGAACACTTTTCCGCTTGTTGCCGAGTACATTCCAATGACTGTCCTGCCTGTTGTGGTTTTTCCACATCCCGACTCTCCAACAAGTCCCAATGTTTCACCTTTGCGTATGAAAAACGAAACATCATCAACAGCTTTCAGTATGGAGTTTCTGCCCACTCTAAAATATTTCTTCAAATTCTTGACTTCAACCAATTTTCTCTCTTCACTAGCCAACCATTGTCCCTCCTTTCCCAACGGGTATATCAACCTTGGGAGCATTTGGATGATGCAGCCAGCATTGAGCCTCATGGGTACTGCTTATTTCAGTTGCCTCGGCAGCCATCTCTTTGCAAATCGGCATGCAATAATTGCATCTTGATGCAAAAGGACATCCCTTTGGCGGAGCCAGCAAATCCGGCGGAGTTCCATGTATCGCTACCAGATCGCTCTTCTTGAGTGAATCGAGCCTTGGTACTGATTTTAAAAGCGACCATGTATATGGATGCTGCGGGTTGTAGAATATATCATCAATAGTACCTCTCTCAACAATCTGACCGGCATACATCACAAGCACATTCTGGGCAATATCGGCTACCACGCCGAGATCATGAGTTATCAATATAATAGCGGTCCCCAATTTTTTCTGCAAATCTTTCATCAGGTCTATTATTTGAGCCTGTATTGTAACATCCAAAGCAGTTGTAGGCTCATCAGCTATTAAAAGTTTGGGATTGCAAGCTAGCGCAATTGCAATCATGGCTCTCTGCCTCATTCCGCCTGAAAATTCATGAGGATATTGGCGTGCCCTGCTTTCAGCGTTAGGTATATCAACCATCTTTAGCATCTTTACGGCTTCTTGCAAAGCTTCTTTTTTAGACATGCCATTGTGTATTATCAAGCTCTCGGCAATCTGATTGCCTATCCTCATAGTCGGATTCAATGATGTCATAGGATCCTGAAAAATCATGCTTACTTCCGAGCCTCTGAATTGTTGCCATTCCTTTTCACTGTATTTTAAAATGTCTTTGCCATCAAATATTATTCTACTGCCTTTTTTCACTTCACCTGGAGGAGTCTGTATCAATCCCATTATTGATTTTGATGTGACGGTTTTCCCGCATCCTGACTCACCAACAATGGCCAGAGTTTCACCCTTTTCAAGGGAAAATGATACACCTCTGACAGATTGCACTTCACCAGCATATGTGTGGTATGATACTCTTAAATTTTGAACTTCAAGCAATTTTGACATATTTAATTTTCCCCCCTTACTGACGAAGTCTCGGGTCGAGCGCATCTCTTAAACCGTCTCCAAGCAAATTAAACGAAAGCATGGTCAAACATATGGCTAATGAAGGAACCATGAGTTCGTGAGGATAAAACTGAAATTTTGGTTGTGCGAGTGAAGCCATAGCTCCCCAGCTGGTGTCAGGAGGTTGTATTCCAAGACCTATAAAGCTTAAGAATGCCTCAGCAAATATAAATGAAGGTATATCAAATGATATATATACAATAATTTCACCTATTGTATTTGGAATAAGATGCTTTAATATGACCCTGTTTGAGCTAGCGCCTAAGGCTCGTGCTGCGAGCACATATTCGGACTCTTTAAGCTGCATAACCTGGCCTCTTATAATACGCGCAATCCCCGTCCAACCGGTTATACACAGTGCAATTATCAAAGCCCCTATACCTTTGCCAAGAACTATGGATGCAAGTATAACAACGATCATATATGGTATGCTTACTATGATTTCAACGATCCTCATCATTATATCATCTACCAGACCGCCGAAATACCCGGCTGCACCTCCATAAATGCATCCAACAAGTATCTCAATCAATGTTCCTACTATGCCTATGGCAATGGAAACCCTGCCTCCAATCCATACCCTCGCAAATAGATCCCTTCCCAGGTTGTCAGTGCCGAACCAGTGCTCTGCAGAAGGCCCTTTATCTATGAGGGACATATCCTGATCTGAAAATTTATATTTGGCCAGATATGGTCCAAACAAGCACATAAAAATAATTATGCACAGCATGACAAGTGCTACCATGGCAATCTTGTTTTGCTTCAATCTTCTCCATGCATCCTGCCAATAGGTTATATTAGGTCGTACTATCACATCGGCGTCCGCATTTTCACAGCCAATAATCTTAAATTTATCTTTATCAAGCTCCATCATATCCAGTTCACCTACCTTTTCTCACCGGTTATTCTTATCCTTGGGTCAATGACTGTATAGAGCAAATCAACCACAAGCAAGGATGCTATGAACAAGAATGCAAAAAATATAGTAGTTGCCATTATCATTGTGTAATCTCTATTTGTGATGCTTTCAACATAATATTGGCCAAGCCCAGGTATTGAGAACATCATCTCAACTATAAACGTGCCTGTTATGATGCTGGCAATCTGAGGACCGAGTATCGTAACTATGGGCAGTATGGCATTTCTCAATATGTGCTTGCATACTACACCGACAGCCGGGACCCCCTTTGATTTTGCCGTCAGTATATAGTCCTGATTTATTACATCCAGCACAGATGTCCTCATATACCTGGCATATGTTGCAATGCTCGTAAAGCTTAGCGCTATGGTTGGAAGCACCGTATATTTCAAACCTGCAAACCAGGATGCCTTTTTAGATGCCCATCCTATAACAGGGAATATTCCACCTAAAAATTGCTGCAACAATGCCGCAATAACAAAATTCGGAACCGAAACTCCCAATATAGCAACTCCTATTACAAGATAATCAATCCAGGTGTTTCGGTTAAACGCCGCTAAAATGCCTAAAACTAACCCTATTATTAGTCCGATAAATACCGATTGAAGTCCGAGCCTAGCGGATGCCGGGAATCTTTCAGCGATAACTGTTCTGGCCTTAAGACCAGGTGTGGAAATGGACTCTCCCATATCACCTTTCAACAAGTTCTGTAAGTAAATAACATATCTTTCATGTATAGGTCTATCAAAACCGTATTGATGCATTATATTCTTTTTTATTTGTGGCGGCAGTTTCCGCATTTCAACCTCTATAGGGTTTCCCGGAAGAGTGTTCATCAAAAAAAAGGTTATGGTAATTACTACCCACATTGTAATAACCATATAGCCAAGCCTTTTTAGTATATACCTAAACATTTAGTCCCCCCCTTTAAAAAAAATATAGTAACAACAGGGTTTGACCCTGTTGTTACTCAATATTATTTTATTATTCTCTTCCTTGTGTATATGCTGTCTTGAAATCCCATATTGGTCCAAACAATGGAGTGCCGAGATCCTTAACATACGGATATCTGAATGTATCCTTGTCTCTGAAGCTGTAAGGAGCTATTGCAGCTGCATCTACAACAAGCATCTTTTCTGCCTGTGCGAACATCTCAAGCCTCTTTGACTCATCCTGTTCCTGCATAAGCTTATCTATCAGAGCATCATATTCTTTGCTCTCATATTTTGCAGAGTTGTTTCCTCCAGGAGCTGCATTTGGTATTGTCCACATATCAAAGAATGTCATAGGATCGTTATAATCTCCTATCCATGCCATTGCGCTTACCTGGAACTGTTCCTGGTCTATCCTGTCAAGGAACTGCGGGAAGTCTGTGGTTGCCTCAATCTTTACTTTTACTCCTAATTTTTCCTGCCACATATTCTGAAGAGCTTCAGCCTGTGACCTTGCATCTGCGTCTGTGCTTGAATTCAAGTATGTCACAGTTATCTTGCTTGGATCATTTCCAAGTCCTGCTTCCTGCATGCCTTTTAATAACAATTCCTTTGGATCATCTTTAACTTCTTTCAAAGGTTCTTTAACCTTATCTCTGAACTGGTCATTGCCTATCATCAGCTCATATGGAGCCCAGCCGTATGCAGGTACGCCAAATTTCACGACATTCTTAACATATGTTTCCCTGTCTATTGCAAGTGAAAACGCCATTCTTATATTTCTATTGGTAAATATTCCATTTTTATCTTTGCAGTTGAAGAACACATAGTTTGTTGAAGGTTCAAATCCTGATGTCCAAACCAGCTTCTTCTCATCTGCCAATTTTTTATACTGTTCCTTGAATTCACCTTTTGCTCCAACAGCATCGATTTGCTTTGTATCAAATGCCTTCATCCTTGCATTCAAATCTATTACTACAGGCAATTCTACTGTTGCAAGCTTTACATTGTCTGCATCCCAATATGATGGGTTCTTTTTCAATACGACTTTACTTCCCTTTGTCCATTCGGATACTGTATATGGTCCGCAGTAAACAAGCTTTGAAGGATCCTGGCCGTATGTTTCGCCAGCTGCTTCAACTATATCCTTCCTTAAAGGTAATAGCCCCTGCATTCCAAGGAGTTTATCAAAGTAAGCTGTTGGATGTACGAGTTCAACTACGAGCGTCTTATCATCTTTAGCAGTGATCTTTACATCCTCTACTTTGCCTTTGCCGGCATTGTAATCTTCAGCGCCCTTTATAACCGGAGCAATAAGATATGCATAACCTGATTTAGTCTCAGGATTTAAAAGCCTCTTCCATGCATATTCATAGTCACCTGCAGTAACAGGCTTTCCATCTGACCATTTATAATCTCTCAGTGTAAATGTCCAGGTAAGACCATCATCAGAAACTTTCCAGTCCTTTGCTCCTGCCTTTTCAATAGTATCTTTCTTTCCATCATTTCTAACCCTTATCAAGCCTTCCTGAGTTTCAAGCTGCACGGTAGCTGAATAAAGGTCTGTAGCTTTAGAAGAATCAAGTGTTCTTACATCAGCAACAAGCGGAAGGCTTAAATGCTGATCAGCATCAGGTTTGCCTGAGCCAGTATCACCTTGAGGTGCGGTCTGGTTTTTGTTACATCCTGAAAGCACCAGTGATACTACCATTACCAGCGCCAAGAAAAGCGCCAATAGTTTATGCTTTTTCATTAAAATTCCCCCTTTTATTTTTTATATATAATAATAAGTATTTTTACTTATTATATCATTAACAGAAATATAAGTAATCAATTGATTATGTCTATGCTCTACAGAATTAAAGTTTTTCATCCTATAATTTCACTCCGTTTTCAATAAATGATTAAGTACATATTTTACAAACCTGTTTGTTAATAATATATAATGTTTATTTAATTTAAATACTACAAGTCAAGTATTTTTATCATATTATAAAATATTTTAACAGCCTTTAGCAATATTTCTTCATTAAAATTAAATTGAGGGCTGTGGAGAGGATGTACAAATCCCAATCTCTCGTTTCGGCTTCCAAGCAAAAACATGATTTCAGGCGCCACATCTCTGTAAAATGAAAAATCCTCTGCAATCATGAGTGGTTTTATCTCATCTACGCCATCTTTGCCTGCAGCCTGCATCAAAACATTAAATAGATTTTTATCATTATAGACTTCAGGATACATATCTCTTATTTCAGCATCTATTCGGCTTCCTGTTGATAAGCTTAGTCCCTTGCAGATTCTATTAATATTGTTTTTCATGATTTCATATGTCTGCTTGCTGAAAGCTCTCATAGTGCCTTCCAATGTTACACTGCCAGATATCATATTCCTGACTTCTCCACCATATATCTTTCCAAATGTGATAACTGCATTTTCTCTCGGATCAATCCTTCTTGTGATAATCGTTTGGATTGCTTGTATGAGTTCCGAAGATATGACCACTGAATCTATACCAATGTGCGGCAGAGCACCATGACATGGTTTACCAATTATATGGATATCTATCTCACCATTTCTGGCTGTAATCGGTCCGCTGCAGCAGCCTATCCTTCCCTCTTCAAGTTCAGGAAATATGTGCATTCCCAAAAAAGCTTTTATGTTGAACTTATCAAGCACGCCGCTTTCTACAATCGGCTTTGCACCTCCAGGCCCTTCTTCTGCAGGCTGGAAAATAAGCACTACATTATTTTTAAGCAAATCACCTGAAGATATGGCTTTAGCTAGTCCCATTGCTGCAGCCATATGTCCATCATGACCGCATGCATGCATCAAACCGTGATTTTTCGAACTGTAATCGGCTCCTGTCTGTTCATTTATTTCAAGGCAATCTATATCAGCTCTCACAGCTATTGATTCAGAACCAACCCTGCCTTTTATAAAACCTATTACACCGGTTTTGCACGGGCCTTCAATCACTTTGATTCCAAGATTTTTCAGGTAACTTGCTATATATTTCGATGTGTTATATTCAAAAAGCCCCTTTTCAGGATGCATATGCAGATATCTTCTTATTTCTACAATATGATAAAGAAGTTCTTTATCATTTATTTTTATCATTTCCCTTCTATAAGTACAAGTTAAAAGCCTTTGCTTAACTTTAAAATGCAATAAATATACGCAATAATGAATTCTTATTAAAATCAACAAAATTTATTATTACTAATATTAGCACACAGTATATGCAGTGTCAAACAAATAAAATAAAATCTCTAATAGTAATATTTTAACTAATATTCTGAATAATGGCGTACTAAAATCCTCACTCTCAAATTAAGAATTGAAATATGCAGTATCATTTTATCAAGTTATTTTGAAATCACTTTATTTATTTTGCTAATACAAATGTATTTTACAGGCATACATATACTCTTCTGCATTCTTATAAGTTTCTTGCCAGATTGCTCCAAAATTGATATATTAATAGTGAGCAAATTGTTATCACAAAATTATCATAAAGTAATCATATTCTTAGCGTAAACTGGTATAATGATTATGAAGGGAGGGAAAAAGCTATGCTAAATGAAGAACGAAAGATGAAAATCATTGAGATGATAGATAAAGAAGGCATCGTACAAATACAGGATCTCACCAAGGCATTCCGGGTATCCATATATACTATAAGAAGGGATTTGTCCGATTTAGAAAAGAAAGGGCTGTTAAGGAGGACCCATGGAGGAGCAGTAAGGATCGAAAAATCAGCATGGCTTCCCACCATAGAGGAAGGCAAGAAAGAAGCAGTTGCCGAAAAAAAGGCTATAGCCTTGAAAGCTTCTAAATATATAGAAGGAGGCGATTGCATATTCATGATGGGAAGCACTATAACCGACATGATAACACCTAATATTTCCGGGAAAAAGATCACGGTCGTGACTAATTCACTCGATGTGGGAAGTGCATTAAGTCAATATGAAAACATCGAAACCATAATTATCGGGGGCAGAGTAAAAAATTACAAAGGCAATATATTAGGAAGCAAAGCTGTTGATGAAATAAACGGCTATCATTTCGACAAGGCATTGATACCATGCGGCGGCGTACAATTTAAGGCTGGAGTCACGACTTCTACAATCGACAGCTCGGATTTTACAAGGGCCGTAATAAACGTCACGAGGGAAAATATATTGATAGCCGACTATAGAAAGATAGGGAGAGTAACTTTTTCCAAGATATGCGATGTATCCCGTTTAAGCAGGATAATAACCGACGACAAAGCCGACACTTACGAGCTGGATCAGATATCGAAGAAGAATGTAGCTGTAGATATTGCAATTATTGATTCTCCTTGACATTTGTATTAAAATAATATATTTTTGATTAAATAAAGATGAAGAAAGCAAACGATTTTTTGAGATTGAGTCCAAAGTTTGAATCATAACCCTATAATAGGAGGAGAAAAAATGAAGAAATTTAATGTAGCTGTGGCGGGCGCTACAGGCATGGTTGGAAGAAAAATGCTTGAAGTGCTCCATGAAAGAAACTTTCCGGTAAATAATATTTATGCATTTGCATCCTATAGGTCGGCAGGCAATAAGATAAAATATGGAGATAAAGAACTGACCGTAGAAGAACTGACTGAAAGATCATTTGACCGCAAAATAGATATAGCCCTGTTTTCAGCAGGAGCTTCAACCAGTTTAAAATTTGCACCGATCGCGGCCCGGAAGGGAACAATAGTCATCGACAACAGCAGCGCCTGGAGAATGGATAAGTTGGCTCCGCTTGTTGTTCCTGAAGTCAATCCCGAAGACGTCAAGTGGAACAAGGGCATAATAGCCAACCCAAACTGCTCTACCATACAGGCGGTCGTAGCTTTAAAGCCTCTTAACGACAAATATAAAATCAAAAGGATTGTATATTCAACTTACCAGTCGGTATCAGGTGCCGGTATGGGAGGATACATGGATTTGGAAAACGGATATAAGGGGGAACCCCCTAAAAAATTCGTGCACCCTATTGCAGGAAATTGCCTTCCCCATATCGATTCATTTCTCCCTGATGGATATACCAAAGAAGAGATGAAAATGGTAAACGAAACAAGAAAGATACTGCATGACGAAAGCCTCAGGATAACCGCCACCACGGTCAGAGTGCCTGTGTTCTACAGCCACAGTGAATCAATAAATGTGGAATTTGAAAAAGATTTTGATATCGATGAGCTTAGGGATTTGCTTTCAAATAGTCCTGGAGTCGTCGTGCAGGATGACCCGGAAAAGAACGAATATCCCATGCCCATATATGCTGCAGGCAAGGATGAAGTATTCGTGGGAAGAATCAGAAGGGATAACAGCGTAAACTCGGGTATAAACATATGGGTAGTTGCAGATAACATAAGAAAAGGCGCTGCAACGAATGCAGTGCAGATAGCTGAAATTTTAATCAAAAATAAATAAATGGAAGGGATGATTTAGATGAGTCTTTTTACAGGATCGGGCGTAGCCATCATAACACCTTTTACAAAGGATGGAATCGATTTTAAGAAGTTGGAAGAACTCCTTGAATGGCATGTAAAGGAAGGAACCGATGCGGTTATCATCTGCGGTACAACCGGAGAGTCCTCCACCATGAGCATAGATGAAAGAAAAGAAGCCATAAAATTTACTGTTGAAGTAATAAACAAAAGAATACCCGTCATAGCCGGGACCGGCTCCAACAACACAAAACAGGCTATTGAGATGAGCAAATGGGCGGATGAAGCCGGAGCAGACGGGCTCCTTGTAATAACTCCATATTACAATAAGACAACACAGAGGGGATTGATAGAGCATTTCAAGGCGATCGCAAGAGAAGTCAAAAAACCTATTATAATATACAATGTGCCTTCACGCACAGGACTCAATATACTTCCCGAAACATTGTATGAACTCTCAAAGGTTCCGAACATTTCCGGAGTAAAAGAAGCCAGCAGCGATATAGTCCAGATAACCAAAGTTGCCCAGCTTTGCAGGGATAAGCTGGACATATATTCCGGAAACGATGACCAGGTAGTCCCCATACTTTCAGTGGGAGGCAAAGGCGTAATCTCAGTTGTTGCAAATATACTTCCCAAGGATACCCATAACATGGTAGCCAAGTTCTTTAAAGGAGATTTGAAAGGTTCGCTAAAGCTTCAGCTTGATATGTTCCCTTTGGTAAAAGCACTGTTTATCGAGACAAATCCAATACCCATCAAGGAAGCAATGAACCTTATGGGAATGAATGTCGGCATATTAAGGCTTCCCCTGGTAAATATGTCAGAGAAGAATTTGAATATATTAAAGACGGAAATGGTATCTTACGGAATCAATATACGGGAGTGATAGCATGATGAATATACTGTTAAACGGCTGCAACGGAAGGATGGGCCGGGTTATCACAAATCTTGCAAAGGATGATGGCGATATTAAAATCGCCGCAGGAGTGGACACTATGCCAGGCAAGCAAAAAAATGATTATCCGACATACGGCACGCTTGATGATGTCAAAGAAAGCATTGACGTGATTGTTGACTTTTCAAATATAAAAGGACTGCCTTTGCTGCTAAAATATGGAGTTTCAAAAAGCATCCCGATAGTGATCTGTACCACGGGCCAGTCGGCAAAAGACAGGGAAATGATAGAATCCGCGTCAACAGAGATACCCGTGCTCACATCAGCCAATATGTCAATAGGCGTAAACCTTATACTCGGCCTTGTAAAGGAGGCTGCCAAAGCGCTTGAAGGCTCATTTGACATAGAAATAATCGAGAAGCATCACAACCAGAAAGTCGATTCTCCAAGCGGCACCGCACTTGCAATTGCGGATTCTATCAACAGCGTATTGAGCTCTCCCAAAAAGTATGTATACGGCCGCCACTGTAAAAATGATAAAAGAACTGACAACGAGATAGGCATACATGCAATAAGGGGTGGAAGCATTGTAGGAGACCATAGCGTAATATTTGCAGGGCAGGGCGAAGTTATCGAAATAAGCCATTCTGCAATTTCAAGGGATGTGTTCGGCATTGGGGCTTTGGCGGCCGCCAGGTTCATATGCGGCAAAAAGCCCGGGCTTTACAGCATGGATAATGTAATAAAACAAACTAGCAAATAAAGGAGGATATTATGGATATAGAAAATATGATATCTTCAAAGGTTAAATCTATTAAGCCGTCACTAATAAGAAAATTTTTAAACCTGGCTCCGAAAGTTCCGGGAGCGATTTCCTTAACCATAGGTCAGCCTGATTTTAATACTCCCGAAAATATAAAGGAAGCAGGAATAAATGCAATAAAAAGCAACCATACCACATACACGCATAACCAGGGCTATATAGAATTCAGAAGAGAAATATCGGATCATATGAAAAGACTATATGGGCTTGAATATGATCCTGAAGATGAGATAATGGCAACAGCCGGTTCAGGCCAGGCAATAGATATTTCCATAAGGACCTTAATCGAGGACGGAGATGAAGTATTGATCCCGTCGCCGGGTTACCCGGCATATGAAGCCTGTACCACAATGGCAGGCGGAAAACCCGTTTTAGTGCCTGTTTATATGGAGGATGGCTTCAAATTAAAAGCTCATAATTTAGAAAAATATATAACCCCTAGAACCAAAGTTTTGATACTGTCATATCCATGCAATCCTACCGGAGCCACAATGGATAAAGACGATCTATATGAGATTTCAAAATCAGTTATAAAAAATAATCTTATCGTCATATCTGATGAGGTATACAGCCAGATGACATATGGAAAAAGGCATGTATCAATCGCATCGCTTGACGGTATGAAGGATAGGACAGTGCTTATAAACGGATTTTCAAAAGCATACTCTATGACAGGCTGGAGGCTCGGCTATGTTGCCGCTCCCAAAGATATTATAGATTATATCGTGAAAGCTCATCAGTTCAGCGTAACCTGCGCCCCGTCGATAAGCCAGTGCGCAGGTATCGAGGCCTTGCTCCACGGAGATGAGGGTGTAGGGAGGATGGTGGAGGAGTACGACAGGCGAAGGCTGTACTGTTTTGAAAGGATAAGCAAAATGTCGCTTCCATGCTTTAAGCCGACCGGAGCATTCTATCTTTTCCCGGATATCGAAAAATACGGAATGTCTTCAAATGAATTCTGCACAAAGCTACTTTTTGACGGCAAACTTGCAGTGGTACCGGGTTTGGCATTTGGGAAGTTTGGAGAAGGCCATATCAGGATATCATATGCCTACTCAATGGAAACATTAAAGGAAGGTTTAAACAGGCTTGAAAGTTTTCTTCATACATTATGAAACCTCAGCTTTAAAAGGAGATAAAACCATGGACAACAATTTTAGTAAGGAACAATATGATTTGACAAATCCTTATGAAATAGCTCGGTATATAAAGGAAGCCAAAAAAGCAACCCCTGTCAAGGTCTATATAGATGGCGAGCTGAAGGATAAAAATTTTAAAGACATAGATGTTTATGGAACCGGCTCATTTTGGGTCGTGTTTGGAGAATATGACAAAGTGCTCGATTTTATAAATTCAAACCGCGATTCTATAAAAAAATACCGAGTTGAAAATGACAGACGCAATTCAGCAATACCCCTTCTTGACATTAAAAATATCGATGCCAGGATTGAGCCCGGCGCCATAATAAGGGACAAAGTAAAAATAGGAAAAAATGCCGTAATAATGATGGGAGCCGTCATAAATATAGGCGCTGAAATAGGAGACGGCACAATGGTCGATATGAATTCCGTCGTAGGAGCAAGGGGCAAACTTGGAAAGAATGTGCATCTCGGCGCAGGCGCAGTTGTGGCAGGCGTGCTTGAACCCCCAAGCCGCGAGCCTGTCATTGTCGAGGACAATGTGCTTATAGGCGCCAATGCTGTGATACTCGAAGGCGTAAGAGTCAAAGAAGGCGCGGTAATCGCGGCCGGAGCCATTGTGACCAAAGATGTCGAGCCCCACACCGTAGTCGCAGGAGCACCTGCAAAACCCGTGAAACTTGTGGATGATACCACCAGGGAAAAAACTAAATTGCTGGATGATTTAAGAAAATAGAATTTATACTAAGACAAACTAAACAATGTTGATTTTTTGAGCAATCCAAGTGAGCTGAGATACACTTTTGCTAAGTTCTTGGCGAAATTGCCGAAGCGAATCCTAGAACTTTTGCTTGTCTGAGCGGTAGCGAGTTTGCAAAAGTTCTTGATAAGCAAGGCAAACTCGCCTTAGAACTTAAAAAGCGTGAACGGGCGAACAAGGATGCTCAAAAATCAA
>CALCDS010000080.1 GCA_937900065.1 uncultured Clostridiaceae bacterium
TGTTAAATGGAACATTTAAAACTAATTTGTATGGTTTAAGCAGCTGCCAGATATTGTATTGCCGTAAAAATTTCCAAAAAATAAAACGGTTAAACATATATTCTATAATGCTGATAAATGACATTACCGCGCAAACAGTCATTGCAGCTTTGCTGATGCAGGATATCAACAGCGTCAAAACAGCAGTGACAATGGAACCCATTAAAAGCGAAAACACAGCGAATAGATAATGTGCTTTGCCGTTCCAGCAAAAATCAAACACAATATCTCCGGCAATGGGCTGTCCCCACATCCATAATGGCTGCGCGGACAGCACAATTATGCAGGTAATAAGGTGATATGCCGCATTAAGCAATATCACAAACAATAAAGTGGCATATAACTTGCAGATGCAGCGGATACGCCGTCCGTAAAGGCAGGTGCTTGGGATCTCCTCAATGTGGTTTTCGATTTCTCCTGCAAAAACAGGGGATAATACAAGTATAAGATTTATAAGGAGAAATACCGGCAAAATGAAATTGGCAATTTCCAGTGCCAAGAAGTCAAAGGAATGAAAGTATGCTTCACGCAGCGAATCAAAAGCGCTTATAAATAGGGAAAGCAGGGCATATCCTGCAAGGAGCAAAGCTGTTATACGCCGCTCAATCAAGTGTTGCAGCTCATATTGTATAACATGCACAATTTTTTTTGCATTGCTCAATCTTTCACCTGCTTTCTTATATACCCGTGATAACAAAACAATAGGCTGATAAATGCGATGATCAGGTTAAAGATTATGTTTGCATATATGGTCGGCACCGCACTCCCGAATAGATTGATAAAGCGCCCGGTAGATACCAAGTCGGTTATTGATTGGAGCATAAACGGACTTAATTCTGCTGGCAGGGATAATGGATTAGCAACATATTGGGGCAGGGCGACCGTCTTTGCCCATACAAATGTTCCGCCCCAATATGTTCCAGCCAAAAAGAAGGGCAGTAGAGCATTTTTACAATAGGCTGACAGGCATATTATCAAGCTGCTCATGACAAAGGCGGCGAGAAGCGAGCCTAATATCTGAAATAAATAAAATTTGAGCGCAGACCATGCAAACGGCGTTAACTTAAATCCATACAAGCTCATAAGAGATATGTCTGCGTTTGAAAATCCATATACTATTCCTGTTACTGCAAAAGCCAATGATTGAAAGTAAAGTACACAAAGTATGCTAAAGAGTATTCCGGCAGCAAGCTTGCTGAAAAATACGCCCTGCCTTCCATTTTTAGCGGTAAGCAGAACGGATTGTGTTTTGTTTGTATATTCATCCGAATAGATGCCGGCAAGCCCCAATAGAATGATAAGCATTGTCCAAGCAGGAATCATCCAGGCATAATTGATATCTGCGATTTCATCCCAACCATCCAGATTCAATTCAATTTCACCGGCCTTTTCATACATGCCAAGCAGCTTTGTTTGAACCGCATATAAGAAAGAACTAAGTTTACCTTTTTTCTTCATTTCTGCTAAACTGGACCGTAAATTTTGAATCTCGTTTTGGCGGTCATCTATCCGTTCATAGAAATTGCAGATTTTATCGGTAACTTTGCTTTCAGGCAGCGATGCTACTGGTATTTCATCGTGATAGTAAACTCTTCTGTACTGCTCAATGTACTCGCAGGCAGAAGAAGATAGAAAAGGCTTTATATCTTCATAGGAAATTTTATAGCCCTTGCTTCGCATTATATTGCCTAATTCTTCACTAGCAGCGGCTTGCTGAATCTCATTTCTAATTGGCCGCAAGGAGTATTTTACACCAGGATTGTCCCTAAACTGAAAAAAGATGAAAGCGTAAAATGCGGAAAACAAAATAACAAATATCCAAATATATTTTTTGCTTACAATCTTATAAAACTCTGTCCGTATTATGTCTGCATTCATTTTGCCGTTCCTCCAAAATAATAAGTATAGACATCTTCCAAAATAGGCTGAATGGGTTTTGCCTGCTCGAGAGGCTTTTTATCGCTGATAATGCGCACTTCCATGCCGTCGCTTCTTTGCATTACGTTGCCGATGGAATATAGCTGCTTGATACTATTGAATTGCTCATGCGTCAATACGGCAGACCATACCTTGCCCTCGACCGTGCGTATGAGGTTTTCAGTATGATCCATGCGCAGGACCGCTCCATCTTTAAGCAGAATGATCTGCCCGGCAATAAACTCCATATCAGTGACAATGTGCGTGGAAATAAGTACAATACGGTTTCCCGACAATTCCGAAAGTATATTGCGAAAGCGGATGCGCTCCTGAGGGTCCAGCCCTGCCGTGGGTTCATCCAATATAAGGATCTGAGGATCATTAAGCAGGGTTTGGGCAATACCGATACGCCGCAGCATGCCGCCTGAGAAACCGCCGAGCCGCTTGTTTGCGACATCCTTAAGGCCGACCAATCCAAGAAGCTCTGATACCTTGCTTTCAGCTTCCCTGCCTGACAGGCCTTTCAAAGCTGCAATGTATTTCAAAAACTTTTTGGCGGAAAAATTCTTGTACACTCCGATTTCCTGCGGCATATATCCTAATTTATCCCGATAGGCGGCCCCAAGCTCGGTAATATCGACCCCGTCCAGCGTAATGCGGCCGGCTGACGGAGTAAGGATATCGACTATCAATTTCATCAGTGTAGTTTTTCCCGCTCCATTTGGGCCGAGCAGTCCATAAACCCCGGATATAAGCTCCAGTGAAACGTCATTTACCGCTCGTTTTTCACCAAAGGTCTTCATAACATTTTGTATTGTCAATTTCATAAATTGCATCCTCCCGTCTTTGCATACAGGTGCATATGCTGCGCAGCATAAATAAGTTTTATGGTAAAGAGAACAAGACTGACTCCAAAGGCAATAGCAAGTGCTGCTATGCTGATATTTTCAAACAGTTCTACAACTTCAGGTTGTCTGAGCACCACTGCGCCCGTGATAATCCATAAAGCAAGGAAAGCTGAAAGCGGCAATGAATTTTTGGCTTCTCCAATCAGCATCAAAGCGATAAAGCCTATAAAAAACATTGTGGTAAAGACGCATAAGATTAACCTCCAACCGTCTAAATAAACCGAGTTTGCAGCAAAGGCAACAGGGAGTATAATGACGATATTAAACAGCATTGCAATAAGCAGCTTTGCAACATACAATTGGGATACATCATATCGGCAAGTCATTTCAAGTTCCACAACATTGGGATCGCGGTAATGGAGCGCATCAATGATGAAAGCTATAAAAGGCACAGGTGCTGACAATATCATCACCATAAGAGGAGAAAAATAGCTCATAGCGGTTTGCATCAAAGCCGCACCTATGGAAAGGATTACGGCACAGCACATCCAAAATAGTGGAGACTTTCCCGACATTTCAAAAAACGCGATTTTCCAAAAGCGTAATTCCCAAACAGAAACCCGCCTTTGAGGAAGATAGGTACCGGCCGTATCGCAAAACTCACGTATTTCGTTCTTACTTGCAGCAGGCACATCATATTCTTTAAGAAAGTTTATTACTTTCAATTCTTCCTTATCTAAGTTAAGATCCGAAACATTGGATTCCTTTTTATTCATGGTCTGATACCTCCAATATGCGTTCGAGCTTTTCAAGTCCATATCGAATTCGCGCCTTAACAGTGCTCTCTTTCGCATCCGTTATTTTAGCAATTTCGCTGATTTTAAAATCATGGTAAAATCGCAGAATAACTGCATCCTTTTGTTCGTTTTGCAATTGCGCCATCGCCTGTTGAATGGATATCTTCTGAGTGATTTCATTTTCTATTCCAGCACCTTCTGCGTATTCGTCCGGATCGAGCTTTGTACTAGGATGCCTGGCTGCGTATCGCCAATAGTTTTTTAAATGGTTCGATGCAATGGTAAAAAGCCAGTTTTTAAATTCGGTCCGCCTTTGATAGCGGCTGATGTTAACAACCATTTTAATAAATACTTCCTGCGTCAGATCCTTTGATTGGTGATAATCGCCTATGTTCCTATAAAAGTAAGAGAAAACAGACTGATAATAAGATTCAATTAATGCATCCATTGCAAGCCTATCTCCGTTCTTGATACTTTTTATAAGCTCTTGCTCGTTCATTGCATCGCCACCTTGTTTGTTCCCTCTATAAAGTAAAACACCACAGCCATCCAAAAAGATATAACTCCTGAATGAATTCCTGTATCTTTTTTATTATAGTCGGAATTATTAGATGAGATATTTATGGATATGTTCAAAAAATCAACATCATATTATATCTTAACATAAGACTTATTCAAAAATGTTTCGCGTAAAACATTTTCCATAAATGTATGATACTGGCTGTAGGATGGGCTGCCTGCATAAATATATATATTGAAAATACTCCTTTTGTCAGCGTAAAATTACCATAGGATAATGGTATAAGGTTCCAAGGGTATGTTAAATATTTGTCTTTTTTCATTGCGTGTGGTAAGATAAAAATGGATGTATTTACCAATAATTTCTATTAAAACGGGAACAGCAGTTTTTGAGAAATACTCCAGAAGAATTCTAAAATGATGGCAGACAAAATAATATAATTTTGTGATGGGGAAGTGAAATAATGTCAATCAGAAGAATGGTTCTAAATGGGACGTCTTATTTTGGAGAGGGGGCGATCTCGGTCATCCCCGAGGAAGCAAAAAAACGGGGATTCAAGAAAGCTTTTGTTACTTCGGATAAGGATCTTGTTAAATTTAAAGTGACGGATAAAGTGCTTGACATACTCAAAAAAGCAAAACTCTCTTATGATCTCTATGATGATATAAAACCGAATCCGACAGTCGAGAATGTAAAGGGCGGTGTCAATGCATTCAAAGAGAGTGGTGCTGATTTCATCATCGCAGTAGGCGGAGGTTCCTCAATGGATACCGCAAAAGCCATCGGCATCATAATTGCCAATCCGGAATTTTCCGATGTTCGCTCACTGGAAGGAATGGCTGCTACCAAAAAACCGAGTGTACCTATTATTGCAGTACCGACTACATCAGGCACTGCTGCTGAAGTTACGATAAACTATGTGATTACAGATGTACAAAAAAAGCGTAAATTCGTATGTGTTGATCCGCATGATATTCCTATAATTGCCGTCGTTGATCCTGTTATGATGGTTAGCATGCCCAAGGGCCTGGCTGCTGCAACAGGCATGGATGCTCTTACACATGCTATCGAAGGTTATATCACAAAAGGTGCGTGGGAGCTTTCCGATATGTTCGAATTGAAAGCAATTGAAATGGTGAGCCATTATTTGCGGGATTCAGTACTTAAAGACGATATAAATGCAAGGGAAGGCATGAGCGTGGCCCAATATGTTGCAGGTATGGCATTTTCAAATGTCGGGCTTGGCCTTGTCCACGGCATGGCGCACACATTGAGTGCCTATTACGACACGCCTCACGGCGTTGCATGTGCTCTTTTGCTGCCGTACATCATGGAGTACAATGCCGATGCTGCGGGTGAAAAATTCAAATATATTGCGCAGGCAATGGGAGTCGACGTTTCGTCCATGACTCCGGAGCAGTATAAGAAAGCTGCTGTAGAGGCTGTACGCAAACTTTCATTAGATGTAAACATTCCGCAAAGGCTGCGCGACATCAAAGTAAAAGAGGAGGATATTCCGGCTCTTGCGGCATCAGCAATAAAGGATGCATGCACGCCCGGCAA
>CALCDS010000081.1 GCA_937900065.1 uncultured Clostridiaceae bacterium
TCTTTCGGATTGTCCCATTTAAAGGATTGACATAAAGAATATATAATATACAATGCTTTTTTAAATCATATTAAATAACAATTCTGTTGATGCACAAAATATATATCAAATCTCATTTATGATAATTATGCCCTTTTTGAAGGCAATGCATTGCTGATCTTAGTGCAAAATATATTATTTTCCAAGAAAAATTATAGCAAATCAGAGAAGTTTACAAAATTCAAATAATTTTTTCATTATTATATGATGAATATAAGTAAGTTTACTTATGGTTATATGGCAAATATAATTTAAACTGAAGGCAAGAGGTGAAAAAATGTATACTTTTCGCGAAAAGGTAATCTTAAATGAATTATATAAAAGCAGGGGATATACCACAGTATCTGATTTAGCTGAAAAGTGCAATGTTACTTCCCGTACTGTAATCAATGATTTGGATGATATAAAGAGTACGCTTTCAAAAAGTAATATAAAGCTTATAACAAAGCCGAGGGTCGGAGTAATAATACAGGTTCCCGATGATGAAAAAGATACATTTGAAAAAGAGATAAACATATCAAAGGGTATCATTAATCCGGTATCTCCTGAGGAAAGAGTGATGTATATAGTTAAAACTCTTATTGAAAGTGATGGATTGGTTACCTGCGATGAAATAGCTCGAAAGCTTTATGTCAGCAAAAGTACCGTCACAAAAGATTTTGAAAAAGTAGAAAAACACCTCAAAAAATACGGAGCCTCTTTATATAAAAAGCAGAAACATGGTACACGAATCATTGCAGATGAAAAAACCATAAGAATAATAAAAGCCGATACATTGAAAAAGCTTATGAGCATGCATCAATATACAATAGATTATGGATTTGAAAACATCATGGAAAGTGCGGATATCGATAAGATTAAGAATGTCCTTATAAATATTGAATATGAGTTTGATTATCTGCTCTCCGATATATCTTTTAAAGGACTTATGATTCATATCGCTATCTCAGTCAAGAGGATAAAACAGGGGAATGTAATCACGATAGATGAAGATGAAATCAAGCTTTTGAAAAGCCAAAATGAATGGAAAATAGCAGCAGCTATATCCAAGAAGATAAGTGAGATTTTTAATGTAAATCTTAATGAATCCGAGATCGGATATATAACCATACATCTTGCGGGAGCAAAGCTGCAAAATGATATGGAGGCGGAAAAAATAAGCCTTGAACATCTTCATAAACTTGACAGCACATTGTTTGAAAGGATCTCCTCTATTTTGAAATCTCTTGCGAAAAAGACGGGATTTGATTTTGATAAAGACGAAAAATTGTTTGCAGCTCTTTTTCTTCACCTTAGGCCGGCAATCAACAGAGCAAAAAATAGCATAAACTTAAGCAATCCTCTTCTTGGCGATATAAAGAAAGAATATGGCATGGCTTATGAGATAGCAGTGATATTGTATGAAAACATCAAGAAACTTTATGGAATAAGCATGATGGATGATGAGATAGGATATGTTGCATTGCACTTTGCTGCTTCCATTGAGAGATTTAAAAAGCCTAAAAAGTTGACTGCAGTTTTAATATGCGCAACAGGAATGGGTACGTCACAGCTTTTATTTACTAAGTTCAGCCGTGTATTTCCGGAAATCGAAGTGATAGACATACTCTCGGCGGTGAATGCTTATAAAGAAATAGACAAAATTTCGCCGGATATAATCTTAAGCACAGTGCCTTTTAAAAGTTATACTTCACGAGTAGTGAATGTGTCCCCTTTGTTTTCGGAAAATGATATTGAAAATATAAGAAAAGCAATATCTGAAAAACCGGTTTTAAAGATAGGAAAGGGCCACGAGGGAAATACATTAAGAAAGTTTATTGATAAAGATTGTGTTAGCCTCGGCATAAAGGCAAAGACGAGAGAGGATGTTATAAAGCTTCTGGCAGATAAATTAGCTAAAAAGAAATATGTAAAACACGGGTTCTATGAATCCGTTTTAAAAAGAGAAAAACTTTCAAGCACTTATATAGGAAATCGTATAGCAATGCCGCATGCATATGAAGGTTTTGTTAACAAATGCAGCATTGAGGCTGCGGTTTTAAAATCGTCCGTAAGATGGGGTGAGAATAAAGTACAGCTCGTATTCATGATGGCTGTTGATATGAGCACTAAAAAAGAGTTTGGAGAAATATTCGGCAGGTTGAGTGATGTAGCAAACGATAAAAACATAATTGACAGACTATTGGCATGCAAGACGAACGAAGAGTTTTTAGATATATTGATTTCAATGCCGGCAAACCAAACAACGTAAGTATTTAATATCAAATAAATGTTCAATAATTCATTTAAACCAAAATTTATAAATGTTGATTTTTTGAGCAATCGTAGTGAGCAGTGTGAGCACTTTTGATAAGTTCTTGGCGAAATTGCCGAAGTGAATCCTAGAACTTTTGCGTGTTTGAACGCAGTGAGTTTGCAAAAGTTCTTGATGAACGAGAGCAATAAGCCTTAGAACTTAAAAAGTGAGAACAGGCGAATGGGATGCTCAAAAAATCAACAGCTATGTCAAACAAAGCCTAAACATAAATTGCTTCATGCTGAACATTAAAGAAAGGGATTGATTTTTGATGGGGGTTATCCATAAAGAACTGATTAAAACAGGAATTGATGCAAAGAATTTTAAAGAAGTTTTAATTGAAATGGCCGGTTTGCTGAGAAAATATGATTATGTCAAAGAGTCATTCACTGATGCGGTTATTGAAAGAGAAAAAATATATCCTACCGGCTTGAATCTGCCCATAGGTATAAATATTGCAATACCACATACAGATGCTTGCCATGTCAATAAAACCGCCATTGCTATAGGAGTTTTAAAAAGTCCCGTGCAGTTTAAATCAATGGCTACAAAAATTGATGATTTAGATGTTTCATTAGTTGTAATGCTGGCGATTAAAGAGTCAAAAAAACAGGTGGAAACTTTAAAAAGAGCCATGGAATTTTTTCAGGAAGAAGAAGCGATTAAAAAAATAATAAATAGTAAAACAACCCAAGAAGTATATGATATAGCCAGCAAATTTTTTGATGTTAAAGAAGTATAAGAGTATATCCATAGAATTTATATAAAATCGTTAGGAATGTGTTTAATAGATTTATTTTAATTTAAGTATTCCTATATTTAACAGGCATGGCCTAACTTAGAGGGGAGGGAAAAAGATGAGCACAAGAATAGATATTTTAGCAGTTTGCGGAGCAGGCGTTGTTAGTTCCTCAATGGTTTCTCAAAAGCTTAAAAGCAAGTTGTCGGCTAAGGGATATGATGTGCATACTGTAGAGACAAATCCAGGAGGAGTGGGAGAAACATTAGCAAGCCAGAAATTTGATTTCATTGCCAGCGTAACTCCATTGGATGGCGAATATCCAATACCAAAGTTAAACGCAGTTGGATTTCTCACGGGCTTTGGCGAAGATGAATTTATTGAGGAAGCTTTAAAGGTTTTAAAGGATGAGGGTAAATAAAAAACAATAGGGGGGGAAAATTTATGCTACAAGCAATTGCAAAAGTATTTTCAACATTTGGGCCAGCTATATTTGTACCGGTTGTTATATTTATTGTTGCATTGGCAGCAGGAGTAAAAACAAAGTCGGCTGTGAGTGCAGCACTTTCTGCAGGAGTAGGTTTAACAGGGTTTAATATGGTAGTCGGAGCATTTACACCCGTAATTTCTCCGGTCATCAATCAAATGGTAAAGAGTGCTGGAGTAAATTTAAGGATATTAGATATAGGGTGGCAATCCACATCGATTGTTGGATATTCATCTCAGATGGGTCTTTTGTATTTTGGAATAGCAATTGTTCTACAGTTATTTATATTTTTTATAAAGTGGACAGACGTCTTCATGGTTGGAGACTTATGGAATAATTATACGTACATGGTTTGGGGCTCGATCTTATATGTAATAACCAAAAATGTATGGCTTTCTTTAGGCTTGATGGTGACTCAGACGCTTTATACCACATTATTTAGTGAAATGATGGAAAAAAGGTATTCAACTTATTATCATTATCCAAACTGTGCACTTGTATCGCCTCACAATCTTGAGGGATTGCCTTTTGCCATATTGATGAACTATCTTTTAAACAAATTACATCTATATAAGGTTAAGCTCGATCCCAAATCTCTTAAAGAAAAGTTTGGAATAATAGGTGAACCGATGTTTCTTGGAGTTTTTGTAGGCTTGTTAATAGGTGTTATAGGCAATATCCATAGCCTTGGCACATTGGATGCCTGGGGGCAGATATTAAAAGTTGCTATCACGACTTCAGCCGTTATGGTGGTATACCCTAAGATCGCAGGCATATTTGCCGGTGCATTTGCTCCTTTGACACAGGCGTTTAACCAGAAGGCAAAGAATTCTTCCAAAAAGTTGAGACAATGGTATTTAGGCGTTAACCCTGCGGTTAGCTATGGAGAATCTGCAACATTGATAACAGGCATCCTGTGTATTCCACTTTTGCTTGGCATAGCATTTGTATTACCGGGAAACCAGACACTTCCTATGGTAGACTTGATAACTTTACCTTCCATGTGCATAGTGTTTGCTACGGTCACAAACGGTAATGTCCTCAAGAGTTTAATCAGTGCTATTATATGGTTTACATTAGGACTGTTAATGTGCACTGCAGTAGCTCCTTATTATACCATAGTAGCTAAGGGAGTTGGAGTTTCTATACCTGCAACTGCAGTAATGATTTGCTCATACGTTATTTTGGCTAAACCATTTTCAGGAATGCTGTTCTTTGCATTTTTATCAAAGAATCCTGTTATCATAACCGCAGTAGTGATAGTATACTTCGTTGCTACTTATATCTTCAAGAAACACAAGATTCAATTCCACGAATTTATGGAGAAACAAGCTCTTATTGAATAAACAGATTGGAATTAGGGAGGCTTAAAGGTGCTTTTACAACATGAACGCGAACTTGTTGCAGACTATGGAAGAAAGCTCATAAGCGATGGTTTGACAGTGGGAACAAGCGGAAATATCAGTATTTACAATAGAGAAAAGGACTTGATTGCAATAAGTCCAAGCGGAATGGATTACTTTGAAATCAAACCAGAGAATGTTGTAGTTATCGATATATCAGGAAAAGTGATTGAAGGAAGCAGAAAGCCTTCAAGCGAAAAAGATATGCATAGATTATTATATACTTACAGAAAAGATGTAAACGCAGCCGTGCATACCCATTCCAAATTTGCAACATTGATGGCATGCTTGAACTGGTCTATTGAACCGATACATCCAATACTTGCATGTGCAGGAGGAAATGTAAGATGTGCTCCTTATATGATTTCCCATAATGAAGAATTTGGCAAAACCGTAATCAAATATATTGCCGATAGGTATGCAGTATTGCTTGGAAATCATGGGGCTCTCACATGCGGTCCAAATATAGGATATGCATATACCACTGCACTATCAGTTGAGTTTTGCGCCGAATTATACTACAGAGCCAAGGCTGTCGCAAAGCCAAAACTGCTTACACAAGCTGATATGAGTGATATGATGCATAGATTTCAATCTATTAGGGAGAAACAGTAGTAGAGCAATCTACTACTGCTTTTTTTAGTGCTGAACTTAAAAAAGGACAAATCAACGAATAAAAGTCTGAATAATTTACGTCAAATCTTTAGGAATAAATA
>CALCDS010000082.1 GCA_937900065.1 uncultured Clostridiaceae bacterium
TTTATTTTTTGCTAAAAAAGTCCTTGACAACACGTCTCTGGTTTGACTTGGATGGACTCTTTTTTTTTATATAAGGTTACATTAATATATAGCGAGGCGGCAGATGTCTCTCACTTGTGGTGGCGGATGCCGTATCATTTTCATGCGGCAGGCTATCTTTCGCCTTGCTGAAACGCATTATAACTTAAAAAGCGTGAACGGGCAAACGAGGATGCTCAAAATCAACATCTTTGTTAAACACAGCCTTATATAATTGAAATGCAGCCATTTTTATGGTAAATTTAGAGAAAGAATGATCAAGCCTCATTTCATAAGGGGGATTAAATGTGTATTCTGATATAAAAAACTTTTTATCGCAGGACAATATGATGAACTATGCCAAAGTGATTCTACAGGTTATCGTAATAGCAGTCGTAATGAAAATAGTATTACACATTTTAAATCTGCTCATAGATAAATTTTTCAAAAAGCAGAAAAATACAAAGTTCGGTTTCAATGAACGGAAATCAGATACATTGAGTGCGCTTTTAAAAAGCGTTTTAAGATATGTAGTCTATATTGTGGGTATACTTAGCATACTTGACACCATAGGATTTGAAACAAGAACGCTTCTGGTCGGCGCCGGACTTGGCGGGATCGCGATAGGCTTTGGAGCACAGAGCTTTATAAAGGATGTCATATCCGGTTTTTTTATACTTTTTGAGGACCAGTTTTCAGTTGGGGAATACATCACGATAGACGACATGTCCGGGATCGTTGAATGCGTCGGGCTCAGGATAACAAAACTCAAGGATTTCAGCGGTGATCTGCACATAATACCAAACGGAAGCATTACAAAGGTCACAAACCATTCAAGGGGCAATGCCAGGGCATTGGTGGATATCGAGGTCGGGTTTGATGCTGACATTGACAAGGTCCTGTCCATATTGGATGAAGTCTGCGAAAGTGTGAGAAAGGATGATTCGAATATCGTTAAAGGACCGGCCGTAGAAGGCATTGCAGAAATCGGGGACAATGGCGTCAAGTTGAGGATAACGGCTATGACAAAGCCCATGACGCAATACAAAGTCGAGATGGAAATACGAAGAAAGGTAAAGGACGAGTTTGAAAAGGCGAAAATTTACATACCTTATCCGACTCGTGTAATAATAACGAAAAGTGGCAATAATTGAAATGGCATGATGCAGGATTCTAACCATATTGAACATAATGTTGAATCATAAGTTAAGGATGTATGGGGGGATAGGAATGCCTGGAAAGTTCTATGTAGGGGATATTGTACAGATGCGAAAACAACACCCGTGTGGAGGGTTTGAATGGGAGGTAATGCGTATTGGCGCTGATTTTAGAATCAAATGCCTGACCTGCGGCCGGCAGGTGATGCTTCCAAGGCCCAAGTTTGAAAAAAGCGTAAAAAAGATAATAAAGAGCAATGCCTCTGAAGGTGGAATAAACAGAGCTTAAATCTGTTGTATTTATAAGTTCCCCATGATATAATTATTAATTGTAAATCCCTGCTCTACTTAGATGTAGAGCCGTTAGTCCAGGGGGGAGGTGACAATATGAAAAAATACGAAACCCTCTTTGTATTAGACCCGACGCTCGATGAGGAGAACATAAAGAGCAATATCGAGAAGATAAAGGGTGTAATCGGAGAGAATGGTACAGTGACAAATGTTGATGAGTGGGGCAAGAGAAGGCTTGCATACGAAATAAACGATTTCAATGAAGGTTATTACGTGCTTATCAATTTTGATGCAAATCCGGAACTTCCAAAGGAATTGGATAGGATATTCAGGATTACCGACACTGTGATAAGGCACTTGATAGTAAACCTTGAAGAAAAATAATAGGTGGTGAGTGTATGAACAAAGCTATTTTGATAGGAAGATTGACCCGTGATCCTGAACTTAAATTTACAGCAGGCAGCGGTGTCGCAGTGACCACCTTCACGTTGGCAGTCGACAGAAACTTTAAAAATAAAAATGGGCAAAGAGAAGCGGATTTTATAAATATAGTTGCATACAGCAAACTGGCTGAAGTAATGGCAAATTACTTAAGAAAAGGAAGACTTGTCGCTGTATCGGGGAGAATTGAAACAAGGACATATGAAGGAAATGACGGGCAGAAAAAATACTACACGGATGTCGTGGTAGATGATTTTCAGTTCCTTGAGAAAAAGGATGAGACTGCTCCAACAGGTCCAAAGCCGCCGGCACCTGAAACACCCGTTGATAACGGCAATCAGGGCAATGGCGCTCAGGGCGGAGACTTTTTCCCGTTAGATGGCGATAGCGATATTCCGTTTTAAATAGGAACATTCTTGAAATCAGGGTGTCCCTCAATGTTGCAAAGGAGGGGAGAATATGATGAAGAAGCCTTTAAAAAACAGGAGGCCTAAGAAAAAGGTATGCGCCTTTTGTGCTGATAAGGTAGAAGGCATAGATTACAAAGATGTGAGCAAACTGAGAAAGTACATTTCAGAGAGAGGTAAAATATTGCCTAGAAGGATTTCAGGCAATTGCGCAAAGCACCAGAGGCAGCTTACAGTGGCTATAAAAAGAGCCAGAAATATAGCGCTGCTTCCGTTTACAACAGAGTAAAGCGAGTTTATAAAGCCGGGTATTTTACCCGGCTGCTGTTTAATTTGGGAGATTTAGTATATTATCGCATATAAGGCTATATTTTTGTAGCGAGGCAATGGATGTCCTCATCTTTAACTGGCGCCGCATCATTTTCAGGCGGGTTATCTTTTGACGCAATTTATTGAGTGTAAGAAAATTTTTTCGCTTTAAAAGGGTCGATTTCATAGGCCGTTTCCATTGGATTTTTTTAGCTTTATTATGAACGACCTATATGATTTGGATAAATTTAATATATATATGGTTTTAGTTAATGGAGGATTTACATCCCTTTTATAGAATATATCTTTATGCTTTGGTTCGATAGACAGAAGTGTTGGTTTTTGAGCATCCTCGCTTACCTGTTCATACTTTTTAAGTTCTAAGGCTTATTGCTCTTGCTCATCAAGAACTTTTGCAAACTCGCTATGCTCAAGCAAGCAAAAGTTCTAGGATTCGCTTCGGCAATTTCGCCAAGAACTTATCAAAAGTGTTCACATCAGTCACTCGGATTGCTCAAAAACCAATGACGCCATATAAGATGATGTAATTTAACATGACTATACATTTTTAGGGGGCAGTCTTATGAATGTAGAGTATGATGTGACCGGAAATGTAAAAGCTATAGAATGGATAAAGACTGAACTTTTAGGAGCGGTGACAACGCTCCACAGGGTACTTCTAAAAGGTACAAAAGCAAGCCAGGACATGATTTTGGAATGCCTGGCAAGCATAATAATATTGACTTATCTTTTGTCAAGAAGGTTGGGGATTGATTTTTCCTCTGTGGATTCGGAAATCAAAGCCAAGCTGAAACTGGGCATAGTTGAGGGCGATGATATAGAGAAGGACCACGGGGATCTCTCCAAATTATTGAAATACATAGGACAGAGAAAATAGGTCTGGGATGTGACGAAATGAAAAAGATTGATACAAGGGCACTTGTTGAAGCAGCAATTTTAGTTGCAATTGCAGCAGTGCTTATAATTGCAACCTGGTATATTCCTTTTTTATCGATTATAGGAGTTATTATATGGCCTATACCGATTACGATACTTACTTTTAAGCACGATTTAAAGATAAGCATAATATCGCTTGTTGTATTATTTTTGATCACGGCGGCGCTGACTGATCCTATATCGACACTCATGCTGATATTGGTATACGGCATACCGGCTGTGGTTCTAGGATTTTGCCTAAGACGGAAATATTCCCCATTTGTGACTATAATGTCCATGTCCATGTCCATGTTTGTATCGTATATAGCAGCAATAAAGCTTTCAAACATCATATTCGGGACAGACATAATGGAGGAATTTTTCAAACTTATAAAGGACTCCCTGGAAACGGTAAAGAACATGCTAAGGCAGTACGGTTACAGTGAGGAATATATAAACCAATCAGGGGCGGTCAAAGCACTTGATCCGGACTCATTGAGGAAGGTTTTCCCGGGGCTGCTTGCACTTGCATCTTTGATAGGCTCATATATAAACTATTATCTTATAGGCATCATATTCAGAAAGCTTCGGCTTAAGATAAATGAGGTTTTGCCTCTTGACAGGTGGTATGTGAGCAACAATCTAAGCTATGGACTTTTCTTTATGCTGCTTGTATCGTGGCTGATGGTGTATCTGAAAGTAAACAGTGCCGAAATAGTGTTCAACAGCGTTTTTATGATATTTGAATATACATTTGTAATCGACGGACTTGCCGTAGCATCATGGTTTTTAAAAAGCAGGGGTGTTCCGGGCAAGGTGAGGGTATTCATCATTATAATCATAATGTTTACTCCTATATCAACGCTCTTGCTTTTCCTCGGGATAATAGATTATGTGATCGATATAAGAAAAATCAACCCGTCAAGGAGGAGAAAGGCGCCTCCAGGTGAATGATTATGAAGGAAAATAACAGGATTTTAAAGGTTTTAATGCCCAATACAAAGATTTACATAATAATAATAGCCCTATACACTTGCGTTATATTTTTCTATAATATAGCGCTGGGCATAGCCGGGCTTTTTGTATTGGGAATACTGGTATACTATAATCTTTTGAATGCTAAAAGCAGAAAAAGTGAATGGACAAAGTATATTGAAAACCTTTCATCCAACCTTGGACTCGCTACTAAAAATGCGGTTTTAAATCTGCCTTTGCCTCTTATAATATGCGAGGACGACGGCACCGTGGTATGGTATAACAAATCCATGGGCGACTTATTCCACGGCACCGAGTTTTTAAGCAAAAAAATAGATGATTATATAAAGGCTATAAATATAAAAAAAATACTTGACAAAAAAATAGATTTCATAGACAAGGTCACAATAGGCGGCAATTATTTTTCAGTGCTTATAAATCCGATAAACGTAAACAATAAAAAACAGTCTGAGTATATAGTGATGCTTTATTTTATAGACCGGAGCGATTATTTTGACCTTAAGGATTTGTACGAATCTAAAAAGGCTGTGGTGTGCCTTGTGGAAGTCGACAACTTTGACGAGGCTGTAAAAAGCGTGGATGATTCAAACCGTCCTGTGCTTGTGGCTGAAATCGACAAGAGGATAAATGCCTGGGCGGCCGAAATATCTGCTGCGATTCGAAAATACGATGATAATAAATATATAATGTTCTTTGAAGAAAAAAACCTTAAAGTGCTTGAAGATAAAAGGTTTGACATACTAGACAGCATAAGGGATATAAATGTAGGCAACAGGCTTCCTGTGACCTTGAGCATTGGCGTTGGAAAAAACGGAGACAATCCGGCTCAGCTTACGGCTTTTGCATCGTCTTCCAAAGACCTTGCGCTTGGGCGTGGAGGAGATCAGGCCGTAGTAAAAGACGGGGAAAAGTTTTTCTTCTTTGGTGGAAAAACCAAGGAAGTTGAAAAGAAGACCAAGGTAAAGGCAAGGGTGATCGCCCATGCTCTTTCCAATCTGATCGACCAGTCAAGCGAAGTTTTGATAATGGGCCATGACGTACCGGATCTAGACTCTCTTGGTGCATCTCTTGGATTGTTCAGGGCTGTAAAAGAGCGGGGCAAGAGTGCATATATAATATTGAACAAACCCAATGTGAGCATAGAGGAACTTTTAAAGCGCATGGAGGGCATGGCCGAGTACAGCAATATATTTATAACAAGTGAGCAGGCATTAAACAGGGTGACCAAAAATACCCTTCTTATAATCGCAGACGTCCATATAAAAGCTATAACCGAGTTCCCGGGTATAGTCGACAGGGTGGAAAAGATTGTAGTGATAGACCACCACAGAAGGAGCGCCGATTATATAAGCAATGCAGTGCTGTACTACATCGAAACATATGCATCATCGACAAGCGAACTGGTTACAGAGATAATACAATATATATCAAATGATCCTGTGCTTAAACCTATCGAAGCCGAGGCATTGATGGCAGGCATAATGGTCGACACAAAGGATTTTTCTTTTAAAACAGGCGTGAGGACTTTTGAGGCCGCATCATATCTAAGGCGCTGCGGTGCCGATACGACATCTGTAAGGCAGCTTTTGGCCGATGATATGTCAACATATATAATGCGTTCCGAAACCGTAAAAAATGCGAAGATCATAAATGGTACCATTGCAATCGCAGTATGCAGGGAATGCAATTCGTCAGCTTACCTTGCCGTGCCCCAGGCAGCCGATGAGCTGCTTACAATAAGGGGGATCACCGCTTCTTTTGTGCTCGCCAAGCATGGGAACGATGTCGTGGTGAGCGGCAGATCCTTAGGCGATATAAATGTGCAGCTTATATTGGAGAAGCTTGGAGGCGGGGGGCATCTGACCGTGGCAGGCACGAAAATAAGCAATGTGTCTCTTAAAGAGGCTGAAGAGATGGTAATAGGAGCAATAAAACAATATCAAGAAGAAGGTGAGGTAAAATGAAAGTTATTTTAAAATCAGATATAAAAGGTGTTGGCAAAAAAGACGATGTGATAAATGTTGCCGACGGGTATGCAAGAAACTATCTTTTCCCGAGGAAGCTGGCTGTTTTAGCTACAGAGGGCAATCTGATATCACTTAAGGAAAAAAACGATGCTCAAAGATTTAAAAAGCAGTCCGAATATGGTGAAGCAAGGGAACTTGCCAAAAAGCTTTCAAAATTGAGCGTTACATTCAAAGTTAAAACAGGTGAGAATGGAAGGCTGTTTGGTTCCATAACTTCAAAAGATATTGCCGAGAAAATAAAATCCGAATTCGGCATTGAGGTAGACAAGAAAAAGATAGTGCTTGATGAAGCTATAAAATCAGCAGGTGTATACGATTTAGAGGTAAAGGTATATCCTGAGGTAAGCTCAAAGATAAAGGTAGAAGTCATCGAGGGATAGAGGGGAGCCGAAAATTGAAATCATCACTGCAAGATTACGCAGCAATAGACGATGCAAATTATACCGATAAAAATTGGAAAAACAAAGAGGAACTTCTAAGGTATGTAAACATGCTTTATGATATGGCAACCAATACCTTAGGAAAAGAATTGGTACAGAACAAGATAAAGAAAGAAAAACTTTTAAAATATCTTAAATGTGATGAAGTCGAGAAAAAGACATATGTGCTTTTAAAGCTGGTTTTGAACGATAAAACTCCTTTTAATGTACCGAGCATGAGCGAAATACCATCCATGCTTGAAAGGGTCGAAAGGGAGCTTTCAAATATAATCGCAAAGCAGCGTGTTGAAAACAACATACATGAAAAAGTTGAGAAGGTCCTTATAGAAAATCAGTATAAATATATAGATGAGATGAAACTTTCAATACTCAAAAAGCAAAGGGGACCCGAGAATGCCAAAACGCTGAAAAAATATGCATGCCTTGAAAAGATGGACACCATAAAACTTTCAAAATCCATGATGGAATTGCTTAGGCCCTCAAAGCTGGATGAAATAGTGGGACAGGATATGGCGATAAAAGCTTTGATATCCAAAATATCATCCCCTTATCCTCAGCATGTGATATTATACGGCCCTCCGGGGGTCGGCAAAACAAGCGCTGCGAGACTGGCGCTTGAGGTGGCCAGAAAATTAAAGTATACTCCATTTAAGGATGATGCGCCTTTTGTGGAAGTGGACGGGGCTACGCTCCGCTGGGACCCGAATGAGATCACAAACCCGCTTTTAGGTTCGGTACATGATCCTATATACCAGGGCTCAAAGCGTGATCTGGCCGAAGGGGGGATACCCGAACCCAAACCCGGACTGGTTACGGACGCACACGGAGGCATACTGTTCATAGATGAAATAGGGGAATTGGACGAAATGCTCCAGAACAAACTTTTAAAGGTGCTTGAGGATAAAAAAGTTGAATTTTCATCGGCATACTATGATCCTGATGATGAGAGCGTCCCTAAATATATAAAAAAGCTTTTTGAGGAAGGCGCACCCGCTGATTTTGTGCTCATAGGCGCCACAACCAAGCAGCCTTATGAAATAAATCCGGCTTTGCGCTCAAGATGCGCCGAGGTGTTTTTTGAACCCTTATCGAAAAACGATATCAAAAAGATAGTTAAAAATGCCGGGCGCAAGCTTGGCGCAAAGCTTGCGATAGATGTGCCTGAAATAATAAGCCAATATACGATTGAAGGCAGGAAGGCTGTAAATATATTATCGGATGCATATGGATATGCACTTTACAATGATTCTAAGAATAATTCTGATAAAAATGTTTTCATATCAAAATCCGATCTTAAGAGTGTAATCACTCTCAACAGGCTTGTGCCGTATGCAGAGGAGAAAACAAAGTCAAAGCCCGAGATAGGAAGGATACTGGGGCTTGGAGTGAGCGGATACATAGGTTCTGTAATAGAGATTGAAGCTGTTGCGTTTAAGGCAGATAAGGAAAATCAAGGCATGATAAGGCTTAACGACAATGCCGGCACCATGGCAAAGGATTCTCTGTATAATGCCGCATCCGTTATCAGAAAGCTTACAAAAGAAAGCCTGTCGGATTATGATGTCCATGTCAATATAATAGGCGGGGCAAATGTGGACGGACCGTCTGCAGGAGCTGCAATAGTATCCGTGATATTGAGCGCAATAAAGCAAAAGCCCATAAAGCAGGATGTCGCCGTGACAGGCGAAATTTCACTGAGGGGAAATATAAAACCTGTGGGAGGCGTGCTTGAGAAGATATATGGTGCAAAACAATCGGGAATACTAAAAGTCGTGATCCCGAAAGAAAATATGAAAGATTTGCCTGATTGCATTGAAGGCATTGAAGTCATACCTGCAGAAAACATCGAACAAGTTTTAGAGGTGGTATTTTAATGGATTCGTTTAGAGTACCTCCAAACAACATGGAGGCTGAACAATCAGTGATAGGGGCTATGCTCCTCGATAAAAATGCAATATCCGAGGCTTCTGAAATATTAAGGGGCGATGATTTTTACAAGGAAGCTCATAAGCTCATATTTGAATCCATAATGGAATTGTATGATAAAAATGAGCCTGTCGATCTGGTAACGCTGGTCGATAATTTAAGAAAGAAAAATATACTTGAAGCCGTAGGCGGCATCACATATATTTCAAACCTGCTCGAATCGGTTCCCACGACTGCAAATATCAGGTATTATGCAAAGATAGTCGAGGATAAATCGACATTGAGAAAGCTCATAAAATCATCTTCGGAAACCATTGATAAATGTTACACAGGAGCTGAGGATGTGCCCTCGATACTCGACAAAACCGAAAAGGATATATTCGATATATCCCAAAAAGCCGTGACCCATGATATAGAGCCTATGAGCAGGATACTTGAGAAGGGCTTTGACGAGATTGAGAAGCTATATCAGAATAAAGGCGCCATAACAGGCGTGCCGTCCGGGTTCCCGGAGCTCGACATAAAAACATCCGGCTTTCAAAAAGGCGACATGATATTGATTGCCGCAAGGCCGAGCATGGGAAAATCGGCGTTTGCGATGAACATTGCACAATATGCAGCCATAAGGAACAACAACTCGGTTGCCGTATTCAGCCTTGAGATGTCTAAAGAGCAGCTTGCATACAGGATGCTTTGCTCTGAAGCGAATATAGATATGCTCAAATTAAGGACAGGAAATCTTGACGACGACGATTGGGTCAGACTTGCCCAGTGTGCAGGGCCATTAGCTTCTGCCAAGATATTCTTAGATGATACTCCTGCCATATCGATTACCGAAGTGCGGTCCAAATGCAGGAGGCTGAAGATTGAATACGGACTCGATCTTATAATAATAGATTATCTTCAGCTTATGCAGGGAAGGGGCAAGACTGAAAACAGGCAGCAGGAAGTATCTGAAATATCGCGTTCCATAAAAGCGCTTGCAAAGGAAATGGATACGCCTGTTATCGCAATATCACAGCTTTCCCGTGCGCCTGAAGCAAGAACGGACCACAGGCCCATGCTAAGCGACCTTAGAGAGTCGGGTTCAATAGAGCAGGACGCGGATTTGGTAAGCTTTTTGTACAGGGACGATTACTATAATAAGGATACCGACAAAAAAAATATAGCCGAGGTAATAATAGCCAAACAGAGAAACGGCCCTACAGGCACGGTCGAACTTGCATTCATAGGCAAATATGCCAAATTCGGTTCGCTTGACAGGATACATTGAAAATGTAAACCATAGCTCAATTTTATTATTGTTTT
>CALCDS010000083.1 GCA_937900065.1 uncultured Clostridiaceae bacterium
AGCAAAGACAGAGTTATAAAAGCGTATCGAAAACTTAAAAAGCGTGAACAGGTAAGCGGGATGTCGAAATCAACATCTTTGTTAAATGGAAGCATGTCTAACCTGACATGCAGATATATGGATATATATGGAGCAGGACAATAAAAAGCTCAATCCCGAGATTCAGGTTGATATACTTGAAAATTTGAATGAAGATAGGGCAAGTAATATACTCGACAACATGGAAGATGATGAGATAGCCGACATATTCGCTGATATGGAAGAAGACGACGCCAAAAATATATAACACAATAGCCTGGGATACTGTAATATTTGTAATAGCACTGACAGTTTTGCTGTTGGTATTGACTATGTGAGGACTTTTCAGGTAAATTGATATAAGGGGGGATGCATATTGATTTATTATGCGATATTCAATGGCCGGTTTGGAGATATGTTTGTTGCATCGACGGACAAGGGAATATGCCGCATTGAATTGAATTGTGAAAATGCAGGCAGCTTTTTCTTCTGGATGGATTCGATCGGAAAGTATGCAGAGAGCATGGATAAAAATTTAAAGTATATAAATCAGCTTGAAGGTTATTTCAATCGTTCAGTCAAAAAATTCGATATGAATATGGATGTGCATGGAACCGATTATCAAAAGAGGGTGTGGAGAGAAATCATGAGCATACCATATGGCACGGTTAAAACATATGGTGATATTTCAAAAAGCATTCACTCATCGCCAAGAGCTGTGGGCCAGGCAAACAAAAAAAATCTTTTGCCGATTGTGATACCGTGCCACAGGGTCATATCTTCATCAGGAATAGGAGGATATGGAGGAGAGATCAAAGGCAGGAACATAGATATCAAAAGATATTTGCTTCAGCTGGAGGGATATGACTGCTCGATATTTGATAGATAAGTCATCTTTAGGTTGAAATAAATTACAGACTATAATATAATAAATAAAATAAATTTCTTAAGGTGCCATGAAGGGCTTAATAGGGAAATGGGTGAAAGACCCATGCGGTCCCGCCACTGTGATGGCTGAGTTGTTCCTAGACAGCTTTGCATTTTGCAAGGCTGATGCCACTGGGAAACCGGGAAGGTATGGAATGATTATGAAGCTAAGCCAGGAGACCTGCCTTAAAATTACCATTGTATACTCACGGATGATGGGTTGATGTTTATGTAGAAGAATTTAAGTTTCCATCATGAAGTGGAGGCTTTTTTATTTCTTGGCTCTGTTTAACAAAAGTGTTGATTTTTTGAGCAATCCAAGTGAGTGGTGTGAACACTTTTGATAAGTTCTTGGCGAAATTGCTGAAGTGAATCCTAGAACTTTTGCTTGTCTGAGCGGTAGCGAGTTGCAAAAGTTCTTGATGAACGAAGCAATAAACCTTAGAACTTATAAAGTGTGAACAGGCGAGCAGGATGCTCAAAAAATCAACATTATACTTTAACATG
>CALCDS010000084.1 GCA_937900065.1 uncultured Clostridiaceae bacterium
TAGGAGGAAACAGGAATGGAAGATGGCAAAAATTTAGCCAAAACCTATGATCCAAAAGAATTTGAAGGAAGGCTGTATGAAACCTGGCTTAAAAAAGGATATTTTTCACCCGAAATCGATAATAATAAAAAGCCGTATACGATAATGATGCCTCCCCCGAATATAACAGGACAGCTTCACCTGGGCCATGCATTGAACGGCACGGTACAGGACGTGCTCATAAGGTGGAAAAGGATGCAGGGTTATTGTGCATTATGGCTTCCAGGAGAAGACCATGCAAGCATTGCGACCGAAGTCAAGGTTGAGGAGGAACTCAAAAAGAAGGGTATCCTAAAGAAGGAAATAGGAAGGGAAGCTTTTCTAAAAGAGGTATGGAACTGGGCCCATAAGTATAGGGACAGGATTAGAAAGCAGTTTATGAAGCTTGGTGTTTCCTGCGACTGGAACAGGGAACGCTTCACAATGGATGAAGGGCTTGACGATGCCGTAAGAAACGTATTTGTCGAGCTGTATAAAAAAGGTTTGATATACCAGGGATACAGGATAATCAACTGGTGTCCCAGATGCAGGACCGCTCTGTCCGATGCTGAAGTCGAATATGACGAGGAAGAAGGGCATCTATGGCATATAAAATATCCCATAAAGGGGAGCAGCGAGTATGTCGTGGTCGCCACGACAAGGCCTGAGACCATGTTTGGAGATACTGCCGTTGCCGTGCATCCGGATGATGAAAGGTATAAACATCTGGTTGGCAAAACTGCGATACTTCCTTTGACAGATAGGGAAATACCTATTATTGCTGATTCATATGTGGATATGGAATTTGGAACGGGATGCGTAAAGATAACTCCGGCTCATGACCCGAATGATTTTGAAGTTGGATTAAGGCATAATTTAGAGCAGATCAGGGTGATAAATGATGACGGTACTATGAATGAACAAGCCGGAAAATATAGTGGAATGGACAGATATGACGCCAGAAGGGCTGCGGTTGAAGAACTTAAGTCTCTAGGGCTCCTTGAAAGGATAGAAAAACATGTGCACAATGTTGGAAAGTGCTACAGATGTGGCACGACCGTAGAGCCAATACTTTCAAAGCAGTGGTTCGTGAAGATGAAGCCTCTTGCCGAACCCGCAATAAAGGCTGTCAAGGAAGGCGACACCCAGTTTGTGCCTGAAAGATTTTCAAAGATATACTTCAACTGGATGGAAAACATACAGGATTGGTGCATTTCAAGGCAGCTCTGGTGGGGGCACAGGATACCTGTATGGTACTGCAAAGATTGCAAAGAAGTGATCGTATCAAAGGAAACGCCCTCTAAATGTCCAAAATGCGGCTCCATTAGATTGGAACAGGATCCAGATGTGCTCGATACATGGTTCAGCTCAGCACTTTGGCCTTTCTCAACTCTGGGTTGGCCAAAAAAAACCGAGGATTTGAAATACTTCTATCCGACCGATGTTCTGGTTACCGCGTATGAGATAATATTCTTCTGGGTGGCCAGGATGATATTTTCGGGTATTGAATTTATGAAAGAGGTCCCGTTTAAATATGTTGTGATACATGGTATTGTCAGGGATTCGGAAGGAAGGAAGATGAGCAAATCCCTCGGAAATGGAATCGATCCGATTGAAGTAATCGATAAATATGGCGCGGACGCGCTCAGATTCATGCTGATTACCGGAAACAGCATGGGAAATGATATGAGATACTATACTGAAAAGGTTGAAGCTGCCCGCAATTTTGCAAACAAGATATGGAACGCTTCCAGATTTGTAATAATGAACCTGGATGAAGGGGATATTAAAAAAGATTCGGCTTGCAATTTGGCTGTTGAAGACAGATGGATTATAAGCAGGTTCAATGATCTTGTGCTTGAAGTCACTGAAAACTTAAATAAGTTCGAGCTGGGGATTGCTGCGCAAAAGATATATGATTTTACATGGAGCCGATTCTGCGATTGGTATATAGAGATCGTAAAGCCAAGGCTCTATGGAAACGATGATGCATCAAAGGATTCTGCAAGGTATACTCTGGTATCTGTGCTAAAGGGCATTTTAAAGCTTCTTCATCCATTCATGCCGTTTATCACTGAAGAGATATATACTCATATAACAGATGAAGATGAATCGATAGTGATTTCAAAATGGCCGAAATATGATCCGTCTCTTAAAGACGCGGCTTCAGAGGATATGATGGAGGTCATAATAAATGCCGTAACGAGCATAAGAAACGTAAGGGCGGAAATGAATGTCCCTCCTTCAAAAAAAGCAAAGATGATACTGGTGACCAAAGACAGCCAAATAAAAGATATCATAGAGCAGGGCGGCATGTATTTTGAAAAATTAGCCGGTGCAAGCAGTATCACAGTGGCAGATTCAAAGGAAGGCGTACCTAAAAACGCAGTGAGCGCTATAATCGATGGTGCACAGATATATATGCCCCTTGAAGACCTGGTGGACATATCCAAGGAAAAAGAGAGGCTTGAAAGGGAAAAGGAGAGGCTTGAAAAAGAACTTCTAAGGTTAGATACAAAACTTGCCAACAAAAAGTTTGTATCTAGGGCTCCTGAAAATGTAGTTGAAGGGGAAAGAAATAAAAGGGTAAAATATGATGAGATGCTAAGGGCTGTATTAAAAAGGCTTGAAAATTTATAGATTAAAGGGGGCTTTGCCCCCTTTTTTAAAGCTTGCATAGTGGATGCAACAGTGTACTTTTTACATTGAGGTGATATTTTGAAATATGATGAGGCTATGAAATACATAGAGAGTGCTTTAAAATTCGGCTCCAAACTCGGACTTGACAGGATTAAAAGGCTGCTTGTCCTGATGGGAAATCCGGAAAGGAAGATAAAGTGCATACATGTGGCCGGAACCAATGGCAAGGGCTCGGTAGCATCCATGATAGGGAGCATATTGATGGATTCCGGCTATAAAGTAGGCATGTTTACTTCACCACATCTTGAGCGTTTTTCGGAAAGGATAAAAGTAAATGACGATGAGATATCAAATTATGATGTCGCAAGGCTTATAACATATATGGAACCGTTTGTGGACAGGGTCGTTGAGGAAGGGTATGACCATCCCACTGAATTTGAGATTGTAACGGCTTTGATGTTCCAGTATTTTTACGAGAAAAATATTGATTTTGGAGTGATAGAAGTAGGACTCGGCGGAAGGCTTGATTCCACAAATGTGATTGAGCCTTTGGTATCCGTTATAACTTCAATAAGCTATGACCACATGGCAATATTGGGAGATACTTTATCCAAGATAGCCTATGAAAAAGCCGGAATAATAAAAAAAGGAGGCATAGTCGTATCATACCCTCAAAAAAAAGAAGCGCTCGATGTTATAAAAAAGGTTTGCACTCAAAGAGGGGCATTGCTTATCGATTTAAGCGATTCTTATATAAATTTAAAGGAATATTCAATGTATTGTCAGACATTTGATGCTGTTTTAAATGGTGAAACATACGAGAATTTAAAGATCACTCTTATAGGCGAACACCAACTGAAAAATGCCGCGACAGCCATAGCAGCGGTGAGGGCTCTTTCAAGAAGGGGAATCATAATAGATAAGAAACATATTTATTCCGGGCTTTTGAATGCAAGATGGAACGGCAGGCTTGAAGTCATGTCAAGCCTGCCGATCGTGCTGCTTGACGGCGCACATAATGTGGAAGGGATAACAAGCCTTAAGGAAGCCCTGGAAAAATATTTTAAATATAAAAACCTTATATTGATAATGGGAATTCTGGCAGATAAGCAGGTAAAAGAGATGTGCAGCATAATAATGCCAATGGCGGATTCGATAGTGGCAACGACTCCGGACAGCAATAGAGCGCTTTCGGCAGATAAGCTGGGAAGAATCGCAAAGTCTTACTGCAGCGATGTCTGTGTATGCCCTGCAATTGAAGATGCATACAAATGCGGCATGGATAAGGCACACAGGGATGATCTCGTGCTTTTTTGCGGCTCATTGTATATGATAGGGCATGTAAGGACTATTATGGTAAGGGATTTTAATATTGCTAAAGTTTGAAGCTGTCATGGGAAAAGTGAGCAGCTAAACTTCTGTAACTATTCAAAATTTATTTCATAAGATAAAATAGATATTGATTTTGGGTGGAATATCTTATGGCCGGGAGACTTTTTGTAGCAAATTTCGGTGAAGACACTATTTCAGTGATAGATGCTTACGCGAAAAAGCAACAGCATAAAATCGTTTTATCACATAGGCAGCAACATTACACAGAGGCAGGGACGCACTTGAAAAAATCTGTGATAGGGCCGCACAGCCTAAAATGCGGAAGGGACAAGGAGTATATATACAGCGTGGATTGTTTTGATGACAGCATAGCCGTGATAAATACTTCAAGCATGGATGTTGAAGAGTTTTTCTTTGCAGGCAATCATCCAAATGACATGGCATTTAGCAGTGATGATTCATATATATATGTGACAAACGGGGATTCGGATTCGGTCTCTGTAATAGATGCCTTGGCGCGGAAAATAATTTTTCAGGTATCAGTGGGCGCTATGCCCCATGGCATATGCATAAGCCCAAGCGGGGAGTATGTTTATACCGCTGACATGGACAGCAATACGGTTTCCATGATAGATACATGGAGCAATTCCAAGGTGACTTGCATAAAAGTGGGGAAATGCCCTGTTGAAGTCGTGCCTTCAGCTGACGGGAGATATGTTTTTGCCATATGCAGTTACCTCGGGAATGATAGAAACGGAACCGTCTCAGTGATATCCACCCATAACTACAGTGTCATAAAAACAATAGACATAGGTATGATACCCATACAAGGAGCTATATCAAATGACGGCCGCATGCTTTTTGTAACCAATATGGGAAGCAATGATGTATACGCAATTGATTTGAATCGTTTTGAAGTTATAAGGGTTATTGAATCAGGCAACATGGCAAGGGGAATCGCGATAAGAGAGGATGGACATATATTTGTTTCAAACAGCGAAGACAATAACTTATCGATTATAGACCATGTGTCATGGGAAATATCATATAACATAGAAGTGGGCATTGAACCGACCTCCATGTTATATATCAAATAGAGAATAGATCCATCATGCTTTTATATATATCATGTCCTCCCTTTTTCCACTTTTCACAGATATATTTGGCCCTGTCCAGGGAAGATATGTTGATTTTAAGCTCTATTAAAGGCTTTCCATCCTTTGCAATCTTGCATATTACAATATAATCTTCATCGGATGGATAGTAATCAGCTGAAACATCATATTGGCTTTCAGGCACTTCATCCAAATTATCCAAATATGAATCGATCACTTTTTTTTTGCTGTTGTTTATCCTGCTTCCGAAATAATCCAAAACATTTTTGCCTTTATAAGAAATGCTGTATAAATGCTTTTTATTTTCCTTGACAAGATTCAGAAAACCGGAATTCACAAGGTCGCCAAGGTAACGCTGAAGGCTGAAATAGTTTATAAGATTATTTTCTAAAACAATTTCGGTTATTTTGATGTTTGAAACAGGTAGATTTATTTTATTAAAGATGTAAAGAAGGAGCAGTTTGTTCTCTGCAAGTTCCTGTCCGCCTTCCAACATAACTCATCCTCCTTATAATCAGTCCACTATAAAATTTAATTTATCCTTGATGCAAAATGGATTGATTTCTACGGTCGTTTCCGCTGGATTTTTTTAATTTTATTATGGACGACCTATATAAGCTTAAATACGTTACAAACTATATTATAACATATACTATATAATAATGCGGTTGTTTAGTATAGACTCAGTTTTATTGAGTCTTTATATATTTCAGACATATTTT
>CALCDS010000085.1 GCA_937900065.1 uncultured Clostridiaceae bacterium
CTTATTATTACTCTTCCTGATGTAAGGTTGCGTGGATTTGATACATCGCCCCACCAGTTCTTCGTGACATCGAGGTCTGCATTTACAGTATTTTTAACAGCCGTCGTACCTCCGGTTATGCTGTTTAAATGTATGCTGTTTGAAACATTTTCCACAAGCATCCCTGTTGCATTGCCTGATAATATGTTTTTGGACACCTTGTTGTTTCTGGCGGATTGCGTGAGCCATATCCCATCCTCACCAGCCTTGTCTATGGTATTATATTCAAGCGTGTTGGAATTTCCCACAATCTTGATCCCGCTTTTTAGAGAAGCGATGTCATTTTCCCTTATTATATTATTGTTGGGCGAACCTGCATACGCATATGGCGACATTGATGAAAGTGCGCTCAATCTTATCCCATTTTGAGAGCTGTCAAAAAGATTGTTCTGCACAAGATTCATGCTCCCGTTGCTTATTATAAGTCCTGTAGAAGAATAATCCTTCCAATATGTCGAGTCCATGGCATGTATCTCATTATCCATGATCCAGCTGTTGTTTGAAGCCGTCAGCGAGATTCCGTTTACTACATTGCATATCACATTCTTTAAAAATCTGTTTCCCGAATTTGCAATGCCTGCGCTGTAACTCTCAGACTCGCCGCCGCATGAGAATATACCGTCCAAGCTTCTGTAACCGTCCCTTTCAGTGCCTGCTCCATCGAGTATGCAATTCTGGACCGTATTATAGCTGCTTCCGTCATAAAAATACATCTCATAAGTGCCGTTGGATTTCAGCATCAAATTGTCAAACATATTTTGGCTGCTCTTTTGAGCATATATACCGTACGGCTCCCGGCTTTCCTCTCCTGTAACATTTATGCCCGCATTGCGCACCGTAAGGTTTTTAACTTCGATTCCGGAATAATACTGTATCTTTATTCCGGCTCTCGTAATGCCTCCGCTTTGCGTTGCATCGATTATGGTGCTGTCCCTGTCCTCACCTATCAATTTGATATTGTTTGATTTTATTTTTACATGTTCATAATACACTCCCGGTGAAATCCTTACCACATCGCCGGCATAAGCATAATCCACTGCTTTCTGTATTGTGTCATAATAACTGTCCCTTGTTGCATTATATACGGGCGACGATATGAACATCGTGGCATTGCCCGGGGAATATCCGGCCTTTTTGGCTTCCACGGTAATAACAGCCCAGCCGGGTGATATTCCCGTGACATTTATGTATCTTCCCGAAGTCGACACCACAGCCACATTGGTATTGCTCGAATATGCCGTTATCTGAGCATCAGGGTCGGCATCTATATAGATTCTGCTGCTTTGCCAGGATTTTATCGTTTTCGGGGGATCGACTATCTTGACATATGCCGCCCTTCCTCCTGTGCCGTAAAGAAGATTGTCTACAATCGACGGCTGCACGGCGCCCACGCCTCCCAGTACAGTAAGCTTGGTCTGCTTGGAAATCATGGGCCTTATCAAATAATCTATGGGAGGAGACAATTTTTTATAAACCAGCACGACCGGTGATGATGTCTTTGCAGCCAGCGCAGAGCCTGATAAAGCATCGGCGAATTCGTCTCCATTAGGTCCGTCGGCTACAGACAGAAAAAGGTTCGTAAAATTTAAATCGGTTGAAAATCTGCTCATCACCGCTGCATTCGTTTCATACCTGTCGTTTCCGCAAATCCTTTCAGGACCGGGGACCATATCCAGTATGGCATCGCTTACGACTCCCCTGCCTCCTATTATATAGGTCTTGTTTATCTGGTTGTTATCGCTTATAAAACTTTTCACTTTGTCAGGTATCCTTGCCTTCTCTGAAAGCAATATAGGCATTCCATTTATAGCTGCAGGAGCTGAAATTGAAAGAGCGTCTGGAAAATCTTCGCCTGTCGCAATAGCTATGCTGCCCTTGGTTCCTATTCTTCTTGCGATTTCAGACGAGGTCTCATACCTGTCTGCTCCCCATATCCTGTCAACATGCATTCCCTTGGATTTTAGCGTCTCCTCTATATCCTTCGAGACAGCTCCTTCTCCGCCTATTATTATCACATTGTCAGCATGCAGCCTGATTATCTCATCTAAAACCTCAGGCTGTATCCTGGCAGGATCGGTGAGCAATATGGGAGCATCATATCTTTTAGCCAAAGGTGATGCGCATAGTGCATCTGGGAAACTGTCGCCTCTTGCAAGTACGGCATATTTTGAACTGGTCCATCCCTGCTTTGATATTGCTATGGCCGTTTCATACCTGTCCTCTCCTGCGAGCCTTGTTATATTTGACTCTTCCGCTGATGCACTATATCTTAACATCAAAGCCACAACCGCAATCATGAATACCTCAATAAAAATCGGTAAAATCACTTTTTTAAGTTTCAACCGTGCATCCCCCTTTTACATGTGGCCTGTGAGCTTGAAAACCGTCATTCAATAATGGTAAAATTAGGAGAGCAGCCCTTTGGCATGCTCCCCGCGTTTTAATCCGCCCACTCGACCGTAAACTGCCCGTCCTCTGTTATCATAAAACTTGCTTCCTTCTGCATGGCATCCCATTTTCTGGTCTCGGGGTTAAATTCAATATCCTCCCCCGCTATGTCTTCAGGATAGCTGTCGAATGTGTCAACACACCACAATTCACAGTTCACCGTCTTATCTGCATAATAAGCTTTTGCAGCTTCAGTTATGGATTTCATCCACGCTTCAACGCATTTTCTGGAATTTTCCTTTGAATCTGAAAGTCTAAACAAGCTGTCATAATTGCTTCTATTCATATCCAAATATATATATATGCTGTTGCCATCATTATTTTTCTGTCCAACTGAAACTTTATCGATTTTCATTTTGGTTTTGTCGTTGGATTCTATATAATAATTGTCCCTTATATATTTCTCGAAATCTTCATATGTCCTGTCAGATATCTGCCCGTCCCTGCTGTTCGTCTCTTCAAACTGCCCTAGTACACTGTCCGAGATGAGCTTATCATCGCCTAATATTACAACCTCATTTATATTTGAAAGCTTTGTCTCTACAAATCCTCTTGATGATTTTGCAAAATTGCTTTCAACAAAAATAAGCGGCGCATTCTCATTCACAGCAAGGCCCACTCCGGGCATGGAATACAGCAAATCGCTGCCTGAAGCTATATAAAGTTTGGCAAAATCAAAATCCTTCTCGAACATCTTTAAAAACACTGTATTTCTCTGATATGCGTCTTCTCCGTATATCCTCTCACAGCTTTCAAACTGTGAAGATACGCTATTGCTTATTACATCCTCTCCACCCATGACATAGGCTTCTTTTATTTTTCTGGAATCAATAAACCCTTTTACCTGTGCAGGTATGTTGTCTTTTTCAACGAGCAAAACCGGCATTTCCTTTTTGGCGCCCACAATACATGCAGACAGGGTATCAATCGGGCTGTTGCCTGAGGATATGATTACCCTCGTCGATTTTTCATAAGGCGATAGACTTGCTATGGCAGCCGATATTTCGTATTTATCGCTTCCGGAAACCGCATTGCAGTTTATTCCCATGCCTTTTATTTTTGAAACGATTGAATCGGGTATATTTTTTCCGACAACATAAACATTTTTTGCATCAAGCCTTATTATCTCTTTTAGTGCATCTTCATTCAAATTATCTCTGTCCGTATACAGAATCGGAGCCTTAAGGCTTTGCGATAGGAGCGGTGCTGTCAGAGTATCCTCATAATCTTCCTTTAAAACAAGTATCACATTTTGGGATGAATACCATCCCAAGTTTGAAACCGCAATCGATTCTAGCAAAGGGTCCTTCCCGCTTATACGCGATGAAACAACCGCTGAATATCCCTCACGCACATTCAATAAGCCTACAAATAATATAAAGAAAAAAATCATAATAAACTTTCTAAATTTCATATGTTGAACCTCCATAAATAACTTGTCCATATATTTACTAAATTATAGCATATCGATATGTTATATGTAAACACGGAAAAAGCTCGTAAAAAATTACAAAAATTATGGACAGACCTTTCAAAAATCAAAATCATTTCTTGACATCGACTATTGTAACTGTTGGTTTGCTTGCGCCTTCAAATGAATCGCTTACAACAAGGTAATATGTTGCACCGGCTTCAAGATTTTGGGAAGGCTTAATCTCTATCTCGCCATCAGCGGCATTCTTAAAATCAAGAGGCACCCTGCTACCTGATGCAACGTTTACAAGAAATATATCATTTGAACCGATTGATTGGGTATCAACATGTTTATCGGTTTTTATGCTGAATTTCCTATCACACGGCACATCTTTCAGTGAAGCGGCTTTATCATATCCCGGGAAAAATATCCTCCAAAGGTCCTCTGCATTTGATGATACGGCATTGATACGACCGTCTGCGGAATTTACAGATAAAGTTCCTGAGGATATAGCCTGTTCTATTATCCTCTTTGCAGCCATCCAGTTTTCAGGCATTGCCGCCTTTTCCGCATCCATTGCAAATTTTCTCCCGGATACGTTGATTTCAATCCCGCCTTTTTTATTTCCAAGCAAAAGCTCGCTTATCAGCAGCGGATCCTCATCGCCCGAATCCAAATCAGGCTGTACGCCGACCTTGTTTATAGGATTGCCAAACGGTGAATAAAATCTCTGCACCGTAAGCTTCAAAATACTTCCATCCTTTAATATAAAAGGGGACTGCACCGTGCCCTTTCCAAAAGATTTTGAACCGACTATGAAAGCCTTCTTATAATCCTTTACAGCAGCAGCCAGTATTTCAGACGCGCTTGCGCTGTTCCCGTTTACAAGCAGTATCACCGGCCTGTTGAACATCTTTGCATCCGATATGACCGGTTTAAGCTTGTACGAGCCTTCCCTGTCCTTTAGAGTCACAATCGGCTCAGCTCCTATGAAAAATTCACCTATTTCCCTTGCAGTCATAAGGTATCCCCCTGGATTGTTCCTTATGTCCACAATATAGCCTGTTGGTTTTTCATCCTTGAGTTTATCAAGAACGTCCTTGAATTCATTCCTTGTTGATTCTCCGAATGTTCCAATCGATATATACGCTGCACCGCTTTGCAGCATTTTCCCCTCGACTGTCGGCGCGACGATTTCTTTTCTTAAAATATTGTATGTATAAGAATCGTTCCCCCGCTTTACTTTTATCGATGCTAAAGTGCCTTCATCGCCCTTTATATATGATGCCGATTGAGCTGTCGTAAGGCCTGCAAGTGAATGGCCGTCCGACTCCACTATTATATCTCCAACCTTTATTCCCGCATCCATGGCCGGCGAATCCTTGAAAACAGCCATCACATTTACTCCTTCAGGCACCATTTCAATCTGCACGCCTATTCCGCAGACCCTGTTGTTTATGCTGTCCGTAAAATCCTGAAATCCCTTGCTTGAGAAAAACTGCGAATATGGATCGTTTAAAAGCTTCAAAAGCTCATCCATATTCTTTGCTGAATCTATCTTTGATTCAGGTATTTCATCCACATAATATTTTTCGATAATGCCCTTAGCCTGGCTTAACACATCATCATCCATGGCATAAGCTTTATATGATGATGCTCCAAGCATTGTAAAGAGTACAAATATGCAGAGCAGTGATTTTATAATCCATCTCATTTTCCCATCTTTGAGTTTCATATGATATACCTCTTTTAAAATTGACTTAATAAACCATCCGCTTATTTTATATTAGCTTCATTAAAATATTTAACTATTTTATATCAAATTATAGTATTGCTTTTTTTGAGCATCCTGCTCGCCCATTCACATTTTTTAAGTTCTAGGGCTTATTGCTTTCGCTTATCAAGAACTTTTGCAAACTCACTCCGTTCAG
>CALCDS010000086.1 GCA_937900065.1 uncultured Clostridiaceae bacterium
GCTTGCGGCCAAAAATTGTTTGCATATCGAGTCAAAAATAGCTGCTGTTTTGGATATTTATGCAACACGGCCGCAGGTCGGATAAATGTGGGGTGCTGCACAATAAGTAAATCGTTCATTGTGCAGCACCCCCTATGAAATCAGTCCATTTTGCATTAAGAAAAAATTTAATTTTATAGTGGACTGATTATAAAGGAATTTTACAGATAAATCAAATTGAGAAATGTTCCTCTTCATCAATGCTTGATGATTTTTTGGATTTACCGTCATAAGTTTGGCGCGGCTCGTAGTATGCACAGTCAGCACCTTTATCTGTAAAACTTGATGACACACCGATATAATTTAAAGTGCATTTGCCGTTGCTTTCATGATTACAATTTGCAGAACAATTTATGTTTGTCATACAAGTGTCATCCTCCTTTGATTATAGACTATGTTAAAATTCAACATTTTTGACACAGCCTATTTTTATTTATGAAACAAAACGAAATATCAATACAAACTGCATTAATATTTTGCGAAGGCATTTAAATTTGCGGTTTGTGTTATTTTATGCACAAAACTTGAATTTATAATAGGAAAGCTATGTAAGCATAAGCATTATAGCCCTATTTTGACTTTGAAATTACAACATTTTAAGCTCCCGCCAAAAACGGCTTTTTATGGAGAACGGTTTTAGCATTCTATCTCAGGGTAGTTCATCTGCAACATCTCACTTGCAGCATACAATGCATACTCCGCATAAAAGCTTTTGCTGTTGATATCATATGTGCGTTTATTGGATTTGAATGTAAACTTTTTAGCAAATACGGGAGCTATTCCAGTCTCAAGGTCTTGCGGAATATCGGGATGGCAAAAGTTGCCCGCTGCTGAGCCATTGCATATACTGCGGTAGTATAAGGTTTCAAAATCATGGGCCTCCGGAGGTTTCATGGATGATAACATGAGTTTTGAGCCGTTCACGGCGCTGTTGAAAAAACTTGTCAATCTATTTTCCGCATTCTCCCTGATATCACCTTCTGCAAATAACCTCAATGAATTCAGGCCGGCTATGACCGAGCCCACATCGCGTGAAGTATATTTATATTTATCGTCCTTATCTAATGAATAGAGGCAATCCATGGGATTCCATAATATATCCAATCTATTGTACAGTGAAGTCGCCGAACTCATAAATTTTTGTATACCCGTGATTTTGTAAGCTTCTATCAATGATTTTATGGCTGTAAAGCAGGTTGCATTTGATGTAAGCTTGCTGTCATAGGGAAGCCTTAAAAGATTTCCGGACATATCTATTCTGGATTCAAGTTCCAAAGCCAGTTTCATTATATATTCTTTCACATCGTCATTGGCATTTATTTTGTAATACTCAACACATGCTGTTATGACATTGCAAAGGTCCCTGGTTTTGCTTGTGAATATATCCTCAGGTGAATCTTGGAACACTTCATAAAGCTCGGATGCCCATTTTTGGTTTGCCGATGATGCTTGTTCATCATTGAATAATGCATATTCGGGATTTTTTAAAGTGCGGGCCAGCATGGAAAATGCTTTCATGGGCAGAGCCTGGTCGGATATATCGGGTTGGTCGTCCTCTTCCTCAAGTTCCGCATCTCCAAAAGGGTTTTCGCTTATATCTTCCTTGGGTATGAAAAGGCCGTCGTGGTCCCTCAAATTATCGGACATGAACTGGGATTGCATATCCGCGGATTTCATAAGCATTAGAGCCGTACCGATTTTTTCATCACAATTATTTGCTTCATTATAATCTTTGCCAGTGCTTTTGTAAAAATATTTTGCGGTCATTATTTCATCCAAAATGAGATATGCTTGAGCAGCCGGGGTGATAGCTTTTTTGAATGTTGAACTGTCCCATATGAAATTCTGGTAATCTCTTTTATCGCCGTTGTAGGCATTTAAATATTTAGGATCTCCTTTTTTATATACAGCCCTGAGCAGCATGACGTTTTGGGGCATTTTGCAGTGCATGCTTATCTTACATGCTTCATCAGCCCATTTGTCAATCCTTGATTGATCATAATTGTAAGGTATTCCAAAGCCTGACATGAGCGATACTGAAACCGTGCAGCATCTTGCATACCACAATGACTGCCCGAGTATGGTCTGCAATGTGGCATTGCCTTGCTCCTGTTTATATTCTTTTATGCTTTTCAAATCCTCACCGCCTCATTATAATAATAAATATGGACAAGCCAAAAGACATAGTGCTATATATATAATATGAAGAGAGTCATTAAATTGTGACATTTTGATTGAAGCATTATCTTTTTAAAAGGAGATATTATATTAAAATAGTAAAAAATATATATTATACAGGTACATCATTTATGCATAGCCTCTGCTAAATTATAACGTCGATTTTTGAGCAATATGAGTCAACAGGGTGTGGGCGGATGCTCAAAATCAACAACTTTGTTTAATGGAGCCTTTGTATGATATATATGAACTGAAATATTTGAAAGGCAGTGATGTTTTTGAAAGTCGGGAAGCTGTCAGTAGATATGCTAAAGAAGTGCATATTCAGCAATATAGGAGTTAAAAGGCCTGAAGTGCTTGTACATTCTAAAATAGGCGAGGACTGCAGCATAGTTCAATTCGGGGACAACTGCTGTGTACTGTCCACTGATCCAATAACCGGAGCTAGAAGCAGCATAGGCAAATTATCGGTACATATAAGCTGCAATGATATAGCATCGTGTGGAGTAGAACCGCTGGGAATACTTGTTACAATACTTGTGCCTAGGTGCTGCAGTGAAGATGACATATTGAACCTGATGAATGAAATAAACGATGCCGCAACCAGCATAAACGTGGAAATATTGGGAGGGCACACCGAAGTTACGGATGCCGTAAACAAGATAGTGATATCGACTACAGCCGTCGGGAAGGGCCCTGTAGGCAGGTTTGTCACGTCATCAGGCACTGAAGCGGGTGATTATATAATCGTTACAAAATATGCAGGGCTCGAGGGGACATCTATAATCGCAAGCGACTATGAGGACTATCTCAAAGGCAAGCTAGGCGAAGATATAGTTAACGAGGCTAAAAAGTATATAAACATGATAAGCGTTGTTAAGGAAGGAGTCATAGGCGGAAAGATGGGCGCTAAAAGCATGCATGACGCGACTGAAGGCGGACTTTTAGGAGCTTTGTGGGAGGTGGCCGAAGCTTCAGGCGTGGGTTTTGAAATCAATGAGGATGATATTCCTTTGACATATGAGACCAAAGCGATATGCAGTGCTGTTAAGATAGATCCCCTTAAATTGATATCGAGCGGAATGATGGTAATGACATCAAAATGTAAGGATGCTTTGATAAAATCATTGAAGGAGCAGGGAATAAATGCTTCATGCATTGGAAAAATCATAGGAGATGCTAAAAGGAGGGTGCTGGTGTCAAAGGGCCGTGAGAAGGAAGTGCTCCCGCCTCAGACCGATGAGTTGTTCAACATAAAAATACACTGAGCGAAATCAACTTTTTATAAGTTTAACGATTCCTGTTTAATTACAGGAATCTTTTATTGCGCCTCTATAGTTTTGCCTCCCATTTATGGTTATAATAATATTTGTTAATCATTTTTGACAGATTCAGAGCCGAGGTACAAAACAGTATGCGAGGCGGGTCTGCAAAACTTAAAAATAGACAGTATGTTTTACCATAATAGATAAATTGGAGGATGATGATATATGGAAAGATGTGATAACCGCAAGTTCGATGAGAAAAGAAATGTCAAGATAACGAGGAATTGTCTTTTGTATGCCGACGGTTCGGCGCTTGTTGAGACAGGCAACACCAAGGTGATATGCACTGCTTCAGTGGAAGAAAGGGTGCCTCTTTTTCTAAAGGGTCTTGGACAAGGATGGGTGACAAGTGAATATGGAATGCTCCCGAGATCTACTCAGACCAGAAAACCGAGGGAATCGGCGAGGGGCAAGGTTGACGGAAGAACCATGGAAATACAAAGGCTTATAGGAAGAGCACTAAGGTCTGTGGTCGACTTAAGGGGGCTTGGAGAGAGGAGCATAATAATAGACTGTGATGTCATACAAGCCGACGGAGGAACTAGGACAGCATCCATTACAGGAGCTTTTATAGCCTTAACTGATGCGGTGAACAAACTAAATGAGGTCCAACCGTTTGCAGTGTACCCGATAACCAATTATGTTGCGGCCATAAGCGCAGGAATCGTCAATGGGGAAAAGATTTTGGACTTGTGCTATAAGGAGGATTCCAATGCACAGGTCGATATGAACATAGTCATGACCGATTCAGGTGAATTTGTTGAAATACAGGGCACCGGCGAGCAGAAACCTTTTACGAGAGCAGATATGGACGAACTTTTAAGGCTTGGAGAAAAGGGAATAAGGGAGCTGATTGAGCTTCAGAAGGAAACCTTGGGGGAAAGCGGAAAAAACATAGGCAGAAGGGAATCATGAAAAAATTAGTTGTTGCTACAAAAAATAAAAACAAGATCAAAGAAATCATGGACATAATGAAGGATACAGGCATAAAGATCGTGAGCCTTTATGATTTGGGAATAGAGATTGATGTAAAAGAAGATGGTACTACATTTGAAGAAAATGCATATAAAAAAGCATATGAGATAATGAAAATAACGCATATGCCGACTATGGCGGATGATTCAGGGCTTGAAGTCGATGCGCTAGGTGGAGCTCCCGGCGTTTATTCAGCAAGATTTGCAGGCGTTCACGGAGATGACCGCAAAAATAATGAGAAGCTGCTCATACTTTTAAAGGATGTTCCCAACAATCTTCGTAAAGCGAGGTTTGTTTGCGTGATCGCACTTGTTTATCCGGATGGGGAAAAGAAGTTTGTGCGCGGTGAAATAGAAGGCACAATTGCCCGCAGCCCGAGCGGAAATTCAGGCTTTGGGTATGATCCTCTTTTTATTGTTCCCGAATACAATAAAACATTTGCACAGCTAGGAAGCAATATCAAAAATAAGATAAGCCATAGGGGGAAGGCCTTAAGAGCTTTAAAGGAAATATTATCAAACAGCAGTTTATCCAAGTAACATGCCTATATAGTTTGTCTATGTATGTTTTTGAAGCTTATTTGGGAGGTAGGAATCTTGAAAATAGGAGTGGTAAGCGATTCTCACGGTGATGTGTATGCTGTGAAGAAGGCTGTAGAATCAATGGGTGATGTCGATAAAATCATACACCTTGGAGATTATTGCAGAGATGCCGAAAGGGCATCAAAGGAGCTCGAAAGGGATATCATATATGTCAAGGGGAACTGCGACTTTACATATAATGTGGATTCTGACAAGGTAATTACAATGGATGATAAAAAGATATTTATCACCCACGGCCATAATTATAGAGTTAAGTTCAATTACAACAGCTTGTATCTTAAAGCCAGGGAAATCGGAGCCGACATCGTGCTTTTCGGGCATACCCATTTAGCCGGTATTTTTGAAAAAGACGGTATTATTTTTATGAATCCCGGAAGCGTGTCAAGACCAAAAGGGCCGTATCCGACATACGGGCTGATTACAATAGATAACGGAATTATTTCTCCGAGAATAGTGGAGCTTTTATAGCAAAAATAGGTCTTATGTCATAGGGCAGAGGATGCACTTTTTTGGTTATTGGTCTTGACCGGGAATTAAAATTCATGTATACTATATTTTGTCGTCAAGAAACGGGGTGTGGCGCAGATGGGAGCGCGCGTGGTTTGGGACCATGAGGTCGCAGGTTCAAATCCTGTCACCCCGACCAATTTTGACAATATTGCGGGTGTAACTCAATGGTAGAGTTCCAGCCTTCCAAGCTGGTTACGTGGGT
>CALCDS010000087.1 GCA_937900065.1 uncultured Clostridiaceae bacterium
CTTATTGTCAATAGCGTAGTACCGCAAGGCCAATGCATAAGGGAAAACAGCATGACGCAAACTGCTGTGAGATATGTCCAGCCGTGAGATACAAGAAGGTTTCTCAACTCTTCCAGGCTGCCTAATTCAATCATGCTTCCTGTTGCCATATAACTCATTATTATTATGGGTATTACAATCTCATTAGCCGGAAGTCCGAGAATAAATGCCATAAGTATATAACCGTCCAGCCCTATAAGGTTGGCAAAAGGCTGCAGAAAATCAGCCCCGTGGGATAATAAACTCATATCTCCCACATATATGTTTGCCATAAGCCATATGATCAATCCGGCAGGAGCAGCAACCAAGATGGCACGGCTCAACACGAACAATGTTCTGTCCAATACAGAGCGCACTATTATGCGTCCGATCTGAGGTTTACGATATGGGGGCAATTCCAGCGTAAATGAAGACGGCAGACCTTTTAAAATCGTTTTGGATAATATCTTCGATATAAGCAAAGTCATAACGACTCCAAGCACAATAACGCAGATCATGGCAGCAGTAGAAACCAAAGATCGATAAGCACTTGATACGGCACTGCCGATGAATATGGTCGATATAGCTATCAATGTCGGGAAACGTCCGTTGCAAGGTACAAAATTATTAGTGATTATGGCAATCAAGCGTTCCCTAGGTGAATCTATTATCCTGCACCCTATCACGCCTGCCGCGTTGCACCCAAAGCCCATGCACATGGTCAATGCCTGCTTTCCATGAGCGCACGCCTTTTTAAAGAAATTATCAAGGTTGAACGCCACTCTCGGCAAGTACCCTAAGTCTTCTAAAAGTGTAAAAAGCGGAAAAAATATTGCCATTGGAGGCAGCATAACGGAAACGACCCATGCAAGCGTCCTATATATTCCTAAGACCAATGCGCCTTGCAGCCAGGATGGAGAACCCGCCCATATGAAAAAATCGGTCAAGCGCTCTTCAATCCAAAACAAGAAGTTTGCTATGAGTTCGGAAGGATAGTTGGCTCCGGTGATGGTAAGCCAAAATACCACTCCCAACATAGCTATCATAATAGGGATGCCAAATATTTTTGACGTAAGAATGCTATCGATTTTCCTGTCCATAGCATTATACATTTTATTCTCCAATTTAACCGCATGGCCGCATATATCCTCTGCGATATGGACGATATTTGATACCACATTGTCGCGGAATGTATCAGGCCTTATACCATTATCGATTAAAATTTTTCTCGCATAATTTAATCCGTCAACAATAGTTTCATTTTCATTCAACTTAAAGCCGAGAAAATCATTGAGAGAATCAAGGAGTGTTTTTTCGCCATCAAGAAGCTTGATCGATATCCAGCGGCTATTTATACTGTTTCCAACGACTCTTTTTATATGAGGCTCTAAACATTCTATAGCTCTTTCAATAATATCGTCATATCTTACTTTTAGAGGAGAGGTATTTGTTTGATTGCTTGCTATTTTATAAACCGCATCCATCAATTCATCCAGGCCTTTTTTATTTCTTGCGCTTGTTCCAACAACAGGTACGCCGAGCCGCTTTGATAATTCATTTGTGTCGATGGTTATCTTCTTCCGCTTTGCTTCGTCCATAAGATTTACACATACAACTACTTTGTCAGTGATCTCAAGCGTTTGCAAAACGAGATTCAAGTTTCGTTCAAGACAAGTGGCATCTGTAACGACCACTGTTGCGTCAGGTTTCCCGAAGCACACGAAATCCCTTGCAACTTCTTCTTCAACAGAGTTTGACATAAGCGAGTAAGTCCCTGGAATATCCACGAGTATAAAATCCTTGTCCTTATGCTTATAATATCCTTGTGCATTTGTTACCGTCTTGCCCGGCCAGTTTCCCGTATGTTGATTCAGTCCGGTCAGGCTGTTAAATACAGTGCTTTTTCCCACGTTTGGGTTTCCTGCTAGTGCTATAACAAATTCATCGCCGGTATGATCGATTTTAAAAGTTTCCTTTAATACATTTACTCCTGTAGACTGACATGTGCAACCCATAAATCAACCTCGCTTTACTGTTTGTTTTCAATACTAATTTTCTTCAACAAATATTTTGGATGCCTCTTCGGAGCGCAGAGCGATTACAGCGCCCCTGATTTGATAAGCTGTCGGGTCCCCTGATGGACTTTTTTGCATGGCCTCTACCCGAGTATTTATAATCAATCCTAAATCCAACATCCTGCGCCTGACATTTCCGTCGGCAGTAAGCTCTTTAACTTTGGCTGCACTTCCTATAGGTAAAAGACTCAATGGAACAATTTCACCTTTCATAAACAGCATACCCCCTGTGGCAGTTGCATTTATAAATAATTTTTTTTACTAGCCGTGGCAAAATGTTTTGCCTATGACCAATATATGTGCAATAAACTAAAAGTGTTACGCATATAATCAATTATGATAGGTATTTCACAATATAGGAATAAAAAATGGCGGAATACTTCACAATGCGAAAACAAAAAGGCTGTGATGATGATGAATGAAAATAGAGAATTTCATACTGTCCGAGGTTATCAGCTCTTGGAACAGGAAAAACGAGTTCTGACCTCATCCATGGAAGATTATTTGGAAATGATCTATAGAAATAGTTTAGAAGCAGGCTCGATGCGGATAAATACATTATCAGAGCTTTTAAATGTACGCCCGTCCTCTACAACAAAAATGGTACAAAAGCTGACAAAGGCAGGCATGGTAGACTACCAAAAATACGGTATTATTTTCTTGACTGAGAAAGGAAAAAGCATAGGTGAATTTCTGTATAACCGCCATAATATAATAGAAGCCTTTTTAGAATGCATCGGAATAAGCGAAAATGCTTTCGTAGAAACCGAATTGATCGAACATAATATAAGCCCCCGAACACTTCAAAACATAAATTTATTCAATCATTTCATAAAAGAAAATCCCGACTTCAAAGAAAGGTTTGAGAAGTTTAAAAGTCCAGAAGCGATACATGACCGGGCAAATCCCGATCTATAACAGGAGGTGTTGCACAATGAACGATTTACTTAGTGTGCAGCACCCCTTTTTATCCGGCCTAC
>CALCDS010000088.1 GCA_937900065.1 uncultured Clostridiaceae bacterium
CTGAAAATGCAATCCTTGGTATTCACGACAAGAAACCTTTTGCAAATGGAATTTTGATCGATTATGCAAAGGTAAAGGAATATGCCAAAAAGCTCATAAAGGATTTTGATATAAGGACGCCTAACGAAGAAGTTATGGCATCTAGCCTTTCAGGAGGCAATCAGCAAAAAATGGTGGTTGCAAGAGAAATCGTAAAGGATCCGGATCTTTTGATTGCCGCACAGCCGACAAGGGGCCTTGACGTTGGTGCAATCGAATATATACATAAGAGGCTGATTGCAGAGAGGGACAAGAATAAAGCAGTGTTATTGGTATCGCTTGAGCTTGATGAAATAATGTCGCTTTCCGATAGGATTGCAGTGATATACGATGGCAGGATAGTCGGCATATTGGATGCAAAGGATGTGACCGAAAATGAGCTCGGACTGCTGATGGCCGGCGGCACCTTAGCAAAGAAGGCTGAAGGAGGAGTAGAATGAACACTCATATGGATACGGAAAAAAGAGACAATAAAATCAAACTTGTAGATATACTGAAATCTGTTGTTAATTCTATGCTATTTCCCCTCATATCTATTATAATAGCAATGCTAGTTGCCGTATTTTTTGTGATGTGGGCAAAACACACTGGTTTTATAGAGGGAGCACAGGTATTGTTCAAAGCAATCTGGAACGGCAGTTTCGGCAAAAAAGACAGCACCATAGAAACATTTGTATATGTGACGCCTTTGCTTTTTACGGGCCTTGCCAATGCAGTTGCGTTTAAAACCGGACTTTTCAATATAGGTGTTGAAGGTCAGTTTATGATGGGAGTACTGGCAGGAACGGTGGTTGGAATGATGACAGGAATACCGCATATCATTCACATACTTATATTGCTCATTGCAGGAATGGCGGCTGGAATGATATGGGGCGGCATTCCGGGATATATGAAAGCTAAAAAGGGCACCAATGAAGTTGTAAATACGATAATGATGAACTATATAGCATTATATTTTTCAAACTATATTGTAATGGGACCTCTTAACAAAAAAGGACTTGCCCAGACTTATGATATACAGCCTTCGGCTATGCTGTGGAGGTTTTTGGGAAGCGAGAACAGGCTAAACACAGGTTTTTTCATAGGCATATTGTTTGTGATATTGATTTATATTTTTTTCTGGAAAACAACCTGGGGTTATGAAATAAGGGCGGTAGGTCTTAATTCCGATGCTGCAGAATACGGCGGTATAAACATAAAGAAAAATATAATACTTGCAATGGTCATATCCGGCGGGATCGCAGGGATAGGCGGCGCTGTATATGTATCGGGCATACAGTACCATACGATACAGCTTACAGGATTTACAGGCTATGGAATGGATGGAATAGCTGTGGCGCTCCTTGCAAAAAGCCATCCAATCGGAATATTGTTTTCAGCATTGCTTTTCGGTGCTTTAAATACAAGTTCAATATCACTTCAGATGTCAAACATACCAAAGCAGATCGTGTTCTTGATACAGTCGATAATAATAATATTTGTAGCTGCAGACTATGTTTACAAGTGGATTATTGAAAAGAGAAAAAAGGAGGCGAACATAAATGGATAATGCATTCATCCTTTCCATAATAGCTATAATAGGATCAACTTTGCGTCAGGCTACTCCTCTTATTTTTGCGGCTTTGGGAGGGGTTTTCTCCGAAAGAGCCGGAGTAGTTAACATAGGACTTGAAGGAATGCTGACTATGGGCGCTTTCTTTGCCGTATATGGCTCATTTGTAACAAAGAATCCATGGATCGGAGTGGTATTTGCTATAATTGCAGGCGCTGCAACAGCCGTGATACATGCTTTTTTGAGCATACACCTCAAAGCCGAGCAGGTCATTTCAGGTACTGCAATAAATCTTTTTGCATCTGCAATAACAAGTTATCTGCTTATGGTGCTGTTTAAAAGGCAGGGGCAGACCGATGGCGTCGGGACTCCTTATTACCCCAAAGATTTTATGGGCAAGATACCCATAATAGGAGGACTTCTAAAAGAAATAAACTGGTATGTATTCATAGCTTTCGGCCTTGTTATATTGGCTAACTATGTTCTCTATAAGACGCCCCTCGGATTGAGGATAAGGGCGGTCGGAGAGCATCCAAGGGCTGCTGACACGCTTGGAATAAGCGTATATAAGATTAGATATTTTTGTGTGATACTGTCGGGAGCTTTAGCAGGTTTAGGAGGAGCATCGATTTCCCTCAGCACGACGAACCTTTTTAGAGAAGGAATGGTGAGCGGCAGAGGATTCATAGCTCTGGCAGCTGTGGTATTCGGAAACTGGAAGCCGGCCGGCGCAATGGGAGCATGTCTGATTTTTGCATTCGCAGAGGCGTTTCAGATAGTCGCCCAGGGATTCGGATGGACCTTGCCCACGGAATTTTATTCTGCCATACCATATGTGATAACAATGATCGTGCTCGCCGGATTTGTAGGAAAGACGATTTCTCCTGCTGCAGACGGCGTGCCGTACGAAAAAGGAGAGAAGTAAACGGGGAGCTAAATAATAGCTCCCTTTTATGATATAATAATAATGAAATGATTATTGTATCAACACAACACATTTTGCCTATCTTAAAGATGAAAATAGCCAAAACGGCATTATAAAAAAGGAGAATGGAGCATGAATATGAACTTTGACCTGCTTTTGAAGCAGACTCAAAAATTAATAATGACACAGCAGCTCCAGATGGCTATAAAGATACTTCAACTTCCCTCCATGGAACTGGACCAGTATATACAGAACCAATTAGAGGATAATCCTGTGCTTGAAGCAGAAAGCAGTCAAAAAAATCATGATGAACCTCAGATCGATTGGAAAGAATTTGTTCATAGATATGATAACGATGAATATTATGAGAATGAAAATTCGCAATATGACGATGATAATGTATCGCCTTTCAATTTTATTGCCAATGTGACTACTTTAAAAGATTATCTTTTAACTCAACTTCATCTCTCAGTTAAAGATGCCGCAGACATAAATATAGGAGAATATCTGATTGAAAATATCGATACGGCCGGGTATCTGAGAATCGATACCAAGGATGCCGCAAAATTCCTTAAGACAGATGAAAAAAACATAGAGCATGTTTTAAATATAATTCAAACATTCGACCCATCAGGCGTTGGAGCAAGAAATATAAAGGAATGCCTTATGATACAGCTTAAAGAACAAGGCATGCTTACCGATCCGATAAGGACTGTCATCGAAAAATACCTGAATGAAATAGGAGAGCACAAATATAATATAATTGCCAGGGATCTTGGAATGACCTTAAAGGATGCACAGGCGATCGGTGATATGATAAAAAGTCTTGAACCCAAGCCGGGTAGAGGATTTGCCGATACCCAGGATATAAAATACATTGTTCCGGATGTGGAGATCGAAAAGATAAGTGGAAAGTACGTGGTCATTGTAAATGAAAGGACCACGCCCAGGCTTTCAATAAATCCATATTACAGGAATATATTGAAAACCGATGAAAAGGATGACGAAGCCAGAAAATATGTCAGAAAAAAGCTTGACTCTGCAGCATGGCTCATAAAGAGCATCGAGCAGAGAAAGGCTACTATATATAATGTAGTAAATTCGATTGTAAA
>CALCDS010000089.1 GCA_937900065.1 uncultured Clostridiaceae bacterium
GGAAAAGGTGAAGGTGGCGAACGTACATTAGTAATGCGTTTAGGACAATCTTTATAATGAACCCATAAATTTAGACAAAAAAAAGCTTGATTTTAAGTTTGGTTATCCATATCATAATTTTGAAAGGAGCACATAATTTATGAAACGGAAACCACATACACCAGATGAAAAAGCCAAGTTGGTTATAGAGGTTCTCAGAGGGGAACGAACTATAAATGAAATTGCAGTAGAGAACGAAATCCATCCCAATATGCTTACTCGATGGAAGAAGGAAGCCATCGAGGGTCTGCCCTCCGTATTTGAAAATGATAATGCAAAAAAACGTAAAGAACAAAAGGCCCATGAATCAGAATTGGATGAACTATATGCACAGATTGGCAAACTGACCACTCAAAATGAGTGGCTTAAAAAAAAATCTGGTATCTGAATTTACAACATTACAGAGGCGTAACCTTGTTGATTTCAAGGGTAAAGAGCTTCCTATCTTACAACAGGCTGCTTTGCTTGAAATAAACCGTAGTTCTCTATATTACAAACCTGTTGTTCCAAACAGCGACGATTTATTAATCAAAATGCACATTGACAAACTATATACTGCACATCCTGAATTCGGATATCGCAGAATTTGTGCATGGTTAAACAGATATGACGGAATTACCATAAATCATAAAGCGACACTACGGCATATGCGTGAAATGGGTATACAGGCTGTTTATCCTCGTGAAAATACAAGTAAGCCTAATCCTGCAAATCCAATATATCCATATCTGTTGAAAGGGCTCAATATCAATCATCCAAATCATGTCTGGAGTATAGATTTAACTTACATCCCCATCCACTCCTCCTGGTTATACCTTGTAGCCATTATTGACTGGTATTCTCGATACGTTCTTGACTGGATGCTTGATGACACTATGGATATAGGATTTGTACTTGAGACTAGCCATAATGCACTTAAAACAGCAACTCCTGAGATTATGAACAGTGACCAAGGCAGCAATTTTACAAGCCCACAATACACTGATATATTCAAGGCGGTTGGTACTAAAATAAGCATGGATCACCGTGGTCGTGCTTATGACAATATCTTCATAGAAAGACTATGGCGTACTGTAAAATATGAAAATATTTATCCACAAGAATATGATAATCCACGAGAAGCCCGCATTGGTATAAACAAATACATGAAGTACTATAATCATGAACGGCTGCACCAGAGCCTTGGATATCGTACTCCGGAAGAAGTATATTTTAATAATTAATTAAGGTTTCAAGGTACAAATTAAAACATGAAAAACCTCGGGACGCTGTCCCGAACCCTGTCCTCGCCGGAAGGCAGGCGGTCTTATAAATAAGACCGCAGACAAAAGGATACTATCACGAAGGTTGTAAAGGGTCTCCGGCTACGCCTCCGATGAACGGGCTACCGCCCGCCCTTGACAACCGCATAGGTTATCGTAAAGTATTAACAGATATTGGAAGTCAACCTAACTTATTTTTTAAAAATTTTTGTCTTGACAAAGGGGTGCACTTTATGTGGACAAAGAAGCAGACGTAACAAATGCAGGTTAAAAGAAATATTTTGTACC
>CALCDS010000090.1 GCA_937900065.1 uncultured Clostridiaceae bacterium
TGACTTGTTGATTTTTTAGGCATGCTCTAAATGAATTTAGCAGCATGCAGCTTTATGTTTTTAGTTTCCAATTAATAAGTATGGACTAGGATTTATGTATTCGCCGTTTTTCATCACGCCAAAATGAACATGAGGGCCGGTCACTCTTCCTGTTGCTCCGGAAAGTGCGATCTTCTGGCCTCCGGAGACTGTATCCCCGACTTTAACAAGCAATTTGTTATTGTGAGCATACAACGTTGATAATCCGCCGCCATGGTCTACGACCACGGCATTGCCGTATCCCCCGTACCATTTGGCAAGTATCACTTTGCCTGAAGCCATAGCATATACGGGTATATTTGTGGTCCTGCCTGTTCCTATATCAATGCCTGAATGGTAAGCTCCCTTCTCGCCTGTTATAGGATCAATCCTATATCCAAAACCAGATGTTATCACCGGGGAAGTCCCCTTAGGATAATCTGATCTTTTTAATATGGCATATTTGCTTCCATCATAGTTTCCCGTATTGCTTTGCAGCGCTTTGATTTCATTTTGCAGTTTCTTTGCCGTAGCTTCTTCTTGATCCATGTATGACTTCAGCTGGTTCATCTGCCTGCTGACTTTTGCCACCAGAGTTTTCCTTTCAGCTTTTTGCTGCTCAAGTTGATTTTTCTTGCTTTCAATAGTATTCTTTTGTGCTAGGAGCTCGGCTTTGCTCTGCTCAAGTTCGGCTTTTTCTTTATCTATAGCTTCCCTCTTTTGCTTCATCTCTTTAAGCATGTCCACATCATAGTCAAGGATTCTTTGCATTATATCCGTCCTGCTCATAAAATCCGAAAAACTCGTTGAATCCAATATAACTTCAAGATAACCATAGGATGTACCGTTTTTATAGATTGCACAGATACGTTTTTTCATCCTTTCATCTTGTTCGTTATAATCTTCAATAGCTTTATTGAGTTTATCAGTAGCACTGTTGATTTTGTCTTGCTCAGCTTCGATTTTGGAATTCATATTTTCGATTTCACTGTTCAAACCCTGTATACTGCTGTCGGTCGTCCGAATCTCTTTCTCTCCGGCTTCAACCTCGTCACCAAGGCTGTCGTACTGTTTTTTTGCACCATTAAGCCTGTTCTGTACCGCATCATACTGGTTCTGCTTGTCAGTCATCTCATCCGCATAAGCTGTAGAGCTGGAAACCATAACCAATGTTAGAATAAGCATGATTGATACTAATTTCTTGCATTTCAAACAATATCAACCTCCCTTACATTTTTTCATAACCCACATGCAGGCCGCTGATTATATGGTCTACAATCAAACATGAAGGAATTTTCTCATAGAAACCATACTGCCCATAGAACCTATGACCATCCCTATGACAATAAATAAAACCGACATATATGGAACGATATCTTCAGGTTCAACAAGTTTGATAATGGCCCAGTTTTTAGCCACAGCATCTACGGCAACCGTATAACCGTAGCTTAACACTATTCCAGCTATTGCGGCACCTATGATCCCAAGCAGTATGCCTTCTATTACGAACGGCCATCTTATAAACCAATCAGTAGCACCTATATATTTCATAATCCCGATTTCTCTTCTCCTCGCGATAACAGTAAGCTTTATAGTGTTTGAAATCAGGAATATGGATACTATAAGAAGCACAACCATAAGGCTTATGCCAAATGTCCTTATAAAACCCGTTATCTTCATAAGTTTGTCCATTAAAGGACGTGCATCGTTTATCTTGTCAATGCCCTTGATATCCTTTAATTTGCTCACCAATCCGTCCACATATTGAGGGCCTTCCATCCTTATTATATATGAGTTTGGCATTACTTTGTTAGCATCGATGCCTGCCACCAAATCACCGTTATTCCCAAGCTGCTGCCTAAAGTTTTCAAGCGCCTGCTGCTTTGTTTCAAACGATACATCGCTGACACCATCCGAATTTTTAGCTATGGACTCTATCTCACTTTTTTCATCATCCGTAATGTCATCCTTTAAAAACACCTTTATCTCAACGCCGGCCTCTACATCTTGCATATAGAAGTTCACATTTTCCATTGTTATGAAAAAAATGCCAAGTATCAAAAGGGAAGCCATAACCGTACTTACAGATGCAATGCTCATCATCTTATTCCTTGCAATGCTCTTTAGCCCTTGCTTGAAATAATATCCTACCGATCTAATCTTCATAACCGTATGCACCCCTCTTCTGGTCTCTTACCATCACACCCTTTTCGAGCGCAATGACCCTTTTTTTCATTTTGTCAACAATGTCCCTTGCATGGGTTGCCATGAGGACGGTTGTCCCAGAACGATTTATATCATTTAAAATATCCACTATCTCAAACGCTGTATCCGGATCCAAATTTCCGGTAGGCTCGTCCGCAATCAGCACAGCAGGATTGTTCACAAGAGCCCTTGCCAGAGCCACTCTCTGCTGCTCTCCGCCTGATAACTGGTTAGGATACGAACTTGCTTTTGAGCTTAAGCCCACCATGCTTAATACCATTGGTACCCTTCTTCTTATATCCCTGGCCGAAGCTTGGATTACATGCATTGCAAAAGCTACGTTTTCATATACAGTAAGGTTCGGCAGCAACCTGAAATCCTGGAAAACCGTACCGATAGTCCTCCTGTAATAGGGTATTTGCCTATGTTTTAACTTTGATACATCTATATCATTTACAATTATTTTCCCGGATGTTGGTTCATACTCCCTAAGCAGCAATTTTATAAATGTAGACTTTCCCGCGCCGCTGGGTCCTACCAGGAATACAAATTCACCTTTATCAATAACCAGGCTTATATCTGAAAGTGCTATTGTGTTTTCCGAAAACACTTTAGATACGTTTTGCATTTCTATCATTAGACTAACAGCTCCTGTATTTTCGACATATATTTATAAACATCTATGCAGATATTATACCATAACAAAACTATCGATAAAAGGGAACATGTTTCCTCTTTTTGAGTTGGAATATTAAAACATAGTCATGACTTTGTACGGATTTATTCGCTATCTATCCTTTTAAAGCCTTCACCCAATACCTCATGCGCATCGCTCACTGTAATAAAGGCTTTGCGGTCCACCTGTTTTATATATTCCCTCATTCTTATGAATTCTCTCCTGCTTACCACAGTATATATAACCGTTGAATCCTTGCCTGAATATCCTCCCTGCCCTTTAAAAAAGGTCACCCCGCGGCCAAGCTCATTCATTATGTATTCCGAAATCAAATCATACTTGGATGTCATTATGAATACCTGCATCGCTATATTGACACCGGCTATAACATAATCTATCACAAATCCATTGAACGCTACTGAAAGGAGTGCATAAAGCCCCTTTTGGATTCCAAATGCGATAGAAGCAAAAAAAGTGACTATAAAATCTGTTATTAAAAGGGATCTGCCTATATTGATATATGCATATTTATTGAGGACTTTAGCTAAAATATCGGTTCCGCCTGTCGAGGCATCATGATTGAAAATAATAGCCATGCCTATGCCCGACATAGCGGTTCCTATTATGGTGGCCAGGAGCAAATCATCTGTAAGCTGCTGCCTTACCGGGAAAAAGCGCTCAAGAAGCATTATTATACCTGAAAATCCCAAGCTGGCATAAATGGTCTTTATTCCAAAGCTGTTTCCTAATGTTATGAATGCGACAATAAGCAGAGCTCCGTTCATGACGAGAATCAATAACCCTACCGGTACCTGCGGAAAATACTTATTTATCACCATTGCAATTCCCGACACTCCGCCGGCCGCAATGTTGCCAGGGATCAAAAAAAGATGAAGCGCCAATGCGACAACAATAATACCCGCAGTGATTATCACATATTCTTTTATGGTGTTTTTCACTGACTCACCCCTTTCATGTACTATCAGACTCTATTAAACGAGCCCTTGTTTAGGATAATTATTGATTAAAAGGACACTTCTCTAAACATTTTATGTAAAGTGAAGTGCCTCATCTTGCAAACAATTTATTTTCTTTCGATCTATTTTCTTTTGATAATCTTTTTAGCTTCCGCCACTATGTTATCGGCCGACAGCCCGTAAAAATTCAGGAGCTCCCCGGCTTGACCTGACTGGCCGAACACATCGTTTAAACCGATTCGCTTCATTATTACCGGATATTCTTCGGATAATACTTCTGCAACGGCACTGCCAAGTCCTCCTATTATGCTGTGCTCCTCAGCCGTTATTATGGCGCCTGTATCCTTTGCCGCCTTTATGATGGCATCTTTATCAATCGGTTTTATCGTATGCATATCTATGATTCTTGCAGAAATTCCCTCTTTGTTCAAAATATCATATGCCTTGAGAGCTTCTGAAACCAACACACCTGCTGCGATTATGGTTACATCCTTGCCGTCCCTTATGGTTATTGATTTGCCCAGTTCAAATTTATAATCGGCTTCATCATATATCACCGGCACGCCGTATCTTCCAAGCCTTATATATACCGGGCCCTTATGCTCTGCCGCGGCAAATATAGCTGCTTTAGTCTCAACTGCATCTGCCGGGTTTATCACAACCATATTCGGTATCGATCTCATAAGGGATACATCTTCAACCGATTGATGGGTCGCACCATCTTCGCCAACCGTAACTCCGGCATGGGTTGCCGCAATCTTGACATTCAGTTTAGGATAGCATATCGAATTTCTCACCTGCTCAAATGCCCTTCCAGTTGCAAACATTGCAAATGAACTTGCAAACGGTATCTTGCCGCATGTGGCCAAACCCGCTGCAGTGGCCATCATGTTTCCTTCGGCAATTCCCATATCTATAAACCTTTCAGGAAACTCCTTCCCGAACTCAGCCGTCCTAGTGGATTTGGACAGATCAGCATCAAGCACCACAATATTTTTATTTTTCTTTCCAAGTTCAACCAATGCCTTCCCATAGGCTTCCCTTGTAGCAATTTTATCTCCCATCACTTTGCACCTCCAAGCTCATTTAAGGCTTCATCCCTCTGCTGCATATTAGGAGCGGAACCATGCCAGCCAACCTGGTTTTCCATGAAAGATACGCCCTTGCCTTTTATCGTTTCGGCAACAATGACTGTAGGCTTTCCCTTGATATTTTTAGCCTTATCTATCGCATCGAATATCTGTTTAAAATCATGGCCGTTTATGCCTATCGTTTCCCATCCAAATGCTCTGAACTTGTCGGCTACGGGTTCCGGACTCATTACTTTTTCAATAGGCCCGTCAATCTGCAGCTTGTTATGATCCACGAATGCCGTAAGGTTATCAAGCTTGTAGTGGGCAGCTGCCATTGAAGCTTCCCAAACCTCACCTTCCTCAAGTTCTCCATCACCCAAAAGCGCATATACCCTATAGTCTTTTTTATCTATCTTGCCCGCAATCGCCATTCCTACTGCTGCTGAAATCCCTTGCCCAAGCGAACCTGTGGACATATCAACTCCGGGAGTACCTTTCATATCGGGATGGCCTTGCAGCATAGCGCCAAGCTTTCTCAATTTTAGAAGTTCTTCTTTGGGGAAGTATCCCTTTTCAGCCAGCACACTGTAAAGCAGTGGAGCAGCATGACCTTTCGAAAGCACAAATCTGTCCCTGTCTTCCCATCTTGGTTCTTCAGGCCTTATATTCATCACCTTGAAATAAAGTGCTGTTAAAATCTCCACAGCCGATAATGATCCGCCGGGATGACCTGATTTAGCTTCGGATATCGCCTTAATTATATCGCGCCTTATTTCGCGCGCTGTATCTTTCAAGTATTGATACTCATCCATTACAAACACCTCCTGCAGTTTTCAAAAATAATCAGCACAATATTTATTATAACAAACAAAAATAAAAAATGAAAATGGAATAGGGAATCTATCATTGCCTATCATATATCTATTTGTTTTATTATATCTTTTAATATATTTGCAGATTTATTGAAAAGGCGAATTTCCTCATCTGATAGAGGAAGCTCAAGCACATTTTCCACACCGTTTCGCCCAACTATTGAAGGCAAGCTCAAGCATACTCCGCTTATGCCATACTGCCCGGTCAAAAGCGATGATACCGTAAGAATGGATCTTTCATCCCTTAGTATGCATTCAACAATCCTTCTTATGGATAATGCTACAGCATAATATGTGGCACCTTTCTTTTCAATTATCTCATATGCAGATCTTTTTACCTTCTCAACTATTTCATTCCTGAAATCGGCACCGCATGCATTTTTGCAGATGTTGCAGTAATCATTTATTGGAAGCCCGGCAATATTTGTTATGCTCCAGGCCGCAAGCTCCGAATCCCCATGCTCCCCTATCATATATCCATGTATGCTTCTTGGATCTATCCTGCAGGATTGGCTTAGCAGATACCTAAGTCTTGAACTGTCAAGAAGCGTGCCTGAGCTTATGACCCTATTGGGGGGCAGCCCTGTAACCTTTTGCGTAACATATGCCAGTATATCCACCGGATTTGCAACTACAAGATATATGGCGCTGTCATTTGCCTTTACAAGCTCTGGGAGAAAACTTTTGAATATGGCAGTATTTTTATGCACGAGATCAAGGCGGGATTCATTAGGCTTTGAATTTGCTCCGGCAGATATGATTATTATATCCGCATCCTTTGCATCGCTGTAATCGCCTGCGTAAATCTCAAGCGGTGCTATCAATGGTATGCCATGGGCTATATCAAGCGCATCTCCTTCAGCCTTGGTCTTGTTTACATCTATCAGAGCTATTTCATTTACCGTACCGCTTACGGCAAGAGTATATGCGGCTGTCGCGCCTACAAAACCTGAGCCTACAATAGCTACTTTGTTCATACAAACACCTCCACCAATATTTTTTTCATTATAATGCTTTTTATCCAAGACTCACGTCAAGCAGCAAAATATTGTCCAACTTCCTGTTCTTTGAGTATAACTGCTGCATACGAATCATACTTCAAATATATAGGGAATATCCCAAAAAATCAACCCGTCATATTGCATATGCAATATGACGGGTCATGAGGAGAACTTTCCGCCTATATATCTTTCAAGCTGAAACTTATGTTAAGACCTTCATTTACTTTCTCCATAAGTTCATCGCTTATATGGCCTATTTTTTCTTTTAACCGCCTTTTATCTATCGTTCTTATCTGTTCAAGAAGTATGACTGAATCCTTGTTTAAACCGTATTCAGCAGAACTGATTTCAATATGGGTCGGCAGTTTTGCCTTGTTTATTTGGGATGTGATTGCCGCAATTATCACAGTTGGGCTGTATTTATTACCAATATCATTCTGGACTACAAGCACAGGTCGTATACCACCCTGCTCAGAACCGATGACCGGACTTAAATCAGCATAAAATATATCTCCTCTTTTTACTGCCATCGTCATCTATACTATCACACTCCGCGAGCCTTGCTTCATAATCTTGCAATTCGTCAATATCCACTGCAAATCCTAATTCTGCAATTTCCTGATTAATACTTGACATTTCAATGTAACCACTTATCATTCTTTCTCTTATCCTGTATCTTTTTCTCTCCTCAATATATACTATTACTGCATCCTTTATAAATTCACTCATATTTTTATCATCTTTATCTAAAATTTCATTGCATTCTTTTAATACACTCTCTGGGAGGTTCACTATAATTTTCTTGGATTCAGCCATTTTACTATTTACCCCCTAAAAATCTTATGTATTCTCATTTATTATAATGTATGTATGCTATCTATGTCAAATGAACGCTTTGAACTATGGGGTAATGTATATAATAACAGTATTTCCAATTATTTATTTTATATTAATTGGTTTATATTAAAGTTTATTTTACATATTACATAAATTGTTGATAAGATGCCTCATGCAAGCCAATTCTTTACTTTGTACACCTTCCCGTTTTTAATATAAACTGTTGGAACCCTTTTGCTGAACATGCATACGACCTCATAGTTTATAGTGCCTAATTGAGATGCAATATCCTCTGCGGTTATGCTGATGTTCCCGTCACTCCCCATTATTATGACTTCATCCCCTATCTTTACATCTCCTGCTTCTGTGGCATCTACCATGCACTGATCCATGCATATGGTCCCAACAACGGGAGCATACTTTCCGTTTATGATAACTCTTGCTTTTCCAAAAAGCAACCTTGTGTAGCCGTCAGCATATCCTATAGGTAGGGTTGCAATCTTGCTTTTTCTTGTTGTTATATATTTTCTTCCATAGCTTATAGATGTACCCTTTTCCACTTCTTTTACATGAATTATATTGGCCTTTACCGACATCACAGGTTTTAAGTCCAATTTTGACTTTGTGACCTCATCTGAAGGATACAGTCCATATTGTATTATGCCAGGTCTTACAGCATCAAGGTTAAAATCCGGTAAATCCAGTATTTCCGCGCTGTTCCCCACATGTTTGATCCCAACATCCACTTTTAATGATTTGAGAATATCTAAAAAAGCCTTATACTTTTTAAACTGCTCTTTGGTATAGAGTTTATCCTTTTCATCTGCAACAGCAAAATGTGTAAATATACCTTCAATCTTCAAATTAGGGAGCTTGCTTATTTCCTTTACGATAAGCGCATCATCAAAAGACGGCTGAAAACCTATTCTGCCCATGCCGGTATCGACGGCAATGTGTATCTTTGCAGTTTTTCCAAGCCTGCATCCGGCATCCGATAACGCTTTAGCAAGCTCATAAGAATAGCATGTTTGGCTTATATCGTTCTCCACTATAGTATCAGCCATGTTGGAAGGCGTATATCCCAGTATCAGTATATTGCACTTGATTCCAGCATTTCTAAGTTCCAATGCTTCATCCAGCATGGCAACAGCCAAACGGTTTATACCGCATTCCATGCAAGTTTTTGCAACTTCAACGGCTCCATGCCCATATCCGTCGGCTTTTACCACAGATATGTAATCCGTACCCGGTTTTAATAGGCTTTTAATGCTCCTTATATTTGAAGCAAGATTATCCAGGTTTATCTCAACCCATAATGGTCTGTGTTCTCTAAACATTTTTATCCCACCCTGTTTGTGCAATATTGTTGATTGTTGTATCCAAAGCTCAATCGTTTTCCCATTAAAAGGCTATGTCAAAGTGCTATGTTTCTTGAGCACACCTTCTAAAAATCAATATCTATTATAAAACAAAATATCAAGATAAACTACCTTGATATTTTGCGGATGCATCTAAACCAGCAGTTTATCTTTTTAAACCGGCTTTAGCATAGAAGTTTACAGCATCCGATCTTAAGATTTTTCCATTTCTTCATCTAATAAAAATATTTTATTGTCTAACTTAGCATTATATAAAAAATCCCTGTAATATATAGCGACTGCAATATTCTCTTCTGAATCAAGCACTTCCATCTTCACAGGTTTTATAGTCTCTTTATCGAAATACAATATCTGCCACTTTCTATAACGATTCCCGCCTGGTATGGCAACTTTGACTGATATATATTCACCGTCTTTGTCCTTTTCGTCATCATATATTGCATGTTCGCTTGAAAAAAGGTTTTTAGCAAAATGGCCTGGGAACATGCTTCCCTCTTCAACCTCTTTATAATTTTCCATCACATAGAGCTGTTTTATGCTTGGCTGGTATATCTTTAGGTTTACTCCATCGTAAATAGTTATCTTGCCCTGCTTATCGGGAGGGCTTATAACTTCTATCCTGTATCTGTCAGGATACTTAAAATACTGCTTTACAACATAGCTCTCCACATTTTTGGTGCCCTTTACGATTATTTCAGCTCTGGTGGTATATGTGTCCATGTCTGCCAGCATCCTGTTGACCTTTGCGTACTCATTTCCAACCTGCTTGCTGCAACCCTGCACAAACAGCATAAGCACTGCGATTTGAATAAATGCTATCAATAGCTTCTTCAATATATTTACCCCCTGGGTTTTCCACTTCAAAGCTATTAATATATATTCAAACCCAAATGACATTATACCGATACGGATTTAATCGCATCCGGTATGAAATCAATGATGTCTCCGGCTTTCATACCATACTCCCCTAATCTTTCAGATGCCATATCGCCGGAAAGTCCATGCAGATATACTCCGCATTTTGCAGCATCTATAGGGCTGAACCCCTGAGCTAGAAACGATACGATCATGCCTGTTAAAATATCGCCTGCTCCCCCTTTTGCCATTCCGGGATTGCCTGTAGTATTTATGAAAACTTCACCATCAGGTGATGATATGATTGTATTTGCACCTTTTAATACGGCAACAACTCCATATTCCTCTGAAAGCCTTTTTGCCCAGCCTATCCTGTTGCTCTGTATTTCTTTTACCGTCTTGCCTAAAAGCCTTGCTGCTTCACCCGGATGAGGTGTAACAATTATTGCGCTCTTTGCATTATACAACATTTTAATATCCTGAGCCAATATATTCAAGCCGTCGGCGTCGATTACTCCCGGCACTTTGGCCCTGCTTATTATTGCCTTTAAAAGTTCAGCCATATCATTTTTAGCCGTAAGCCCGGGCCCTATGGCATATCCTGTTGATGAGTTTAAATATTTGAGTATTGATTCTATGGAACACTTTGCCATATGGCCTTCCTCCTCATCGATCCCTCTGATTATAGCCTCCATAGCCATCGGGGCCACAATATCCTGTATGCATTTGGGAACTCCTGCCTCAACTATGCCTGCGCCGCATCTTAAAGCAGATTTGATGCACATTATTGCAGCACCCGCCATATCTTTAGAACCCGCGGCTATAAAAGCACGCCCGTATGTTCCCTTGTTTGAATCAGGGTTTCGTCTTTTAAACATTTTCTTTATATCGCTTGCAGACAATATATTGATATGTAAATCCTGCTTCTCAATCAGGCTTTCAGGTATAGATATATCCTCTATAAAAACTTTGCCCGCATATTCTGCACCCGGATATATATACAGTCCCGCTTTGGGGAGAGCAAGAGTGATCGTGGAATCAGCCATCACACCCTTTCCTAATATTGCTCCGGTATCACTATCGACTCCAGACGGCATATCCACGGACATTACATTTTGACCATGCTCATTTATTATATCGATTATTCTAGCATAGATTTCCGAAACATTTCCCTTCAATCCGGTACCTAAAAGTGCATCAACCACAATATTACTGTCCCTTACATCATCGATTAGATTTAAAATGTCATCATCAGATATTACATGCTTTATATTCAAACCCATCTTTTTTATTATATTGTAATTGATCAAAGCATCGCCTTTCAATCTATCTTCATCACCGGCTAAGTACACAACTATTTTAATATTCCTTTTAAATAAATGCCTTGCAGCGGTAAACCCATCGCCTCCATTATTGCCCTTTCCGCATATGATGCACACTTTTCCGCCATCAGACACAGTGTCTGCGATATGGCTGCTAACGGCAATCCCTGCATTTTCCATAAGAACAATGCTTGGCATGCCATACAATTCAACTGCTTCCCTGTCAATATTTCTCATCTGTTCTGAAGTTGCAACTTTCATATCAAATCACCTTCCGCTATTGCCGCAGAAACAGCAAAATCGCGGCTGTGGGATATCGATATATGCATCTTCTCTATTCCTTTTTTTTGAGCTAAAGCCTTAGCTCTGCCCATAAGATGCACTTCAGGTTCTCCCAATACGCTTCGCAGTATCTCAATTTCCCTCCAACCTATGCTTTTAAATCCGGTCCCGAGAGCCTTTGAAACGGCTTCCTTTGCCGCAAATGTCCCTGCAATATGGCAAATATTATTATTTCTTGAATTAAAATATTTTCGTTCATCTTCTGTAAATATTATATCTAAAAATTTCGGCCTCGCAGCAGCCTTTTGTATTCTTTTTATTTCAATTATATCGATGCCGGTACCTATGATTCTCATGAAAACATCTCCTGCTTCCTTATCGCTCTTCTTTAATAGTTACCATAAGTCATTGAATATTTCAATGTTTATTGGCATAAAAAATAACCCCCTAGAGGGTTATGCTAAATTTATAATAAAATAACAAGAGCTTTCACCATTTATTGTACTATTGCTTTCATATGTACTAATTTTCTGTTGAACTCCAAGATAGATAAGTACTGCAAATATGACTATACTAAAAACAAGCAAGAGCCTTCTCATTCGATCACCCCATGAAATGTTATCTATAAATATAGACGTCATATTTCATGGAATAGTTCCAAAATCAAAAAATTATTGTGCTTGTATGTCGTTTAGGATTTCATCAAAATCGCATACCCATTCATCTGCTAAACTGCCTGCTATATCAATAAGATGGAGCGGAGATACGCAGTTGTCATAAAGCTTTTTGATAAGCTGCACCACCTTGTATTTGTACGTCGTCATATATTCAATACTGTTTTTTTCAATAGAATATATATCATCTTGGTCCAGATCCTCCCTGATTATTTCAACACCATAACAGGGCACCGTTATTTTCTGATTAAAGTATTCTATTTCCTTTTCCTCTTCAAGCAACATATACCTATAATTAGCTTGTCTTCCATTAGGATATCCATCGATAAACATTTGGGTCGCATAAAGTTCTAGTGCCTTAGCTGTCATTATACTACCCCCCATACTAAAATTTAATGTAAAGAATAATAAATAAGTTTACAGATTATTCTACCAACTATTTTTTCTATTTTAACATTTAAATTATGTTTATTTTGTAGTTTTGTGACATGCCGTTCTAATTAATAAATAACTAAAATTGACATCAAATTTATTAATTAGCAATAATATATTATTATCTATTGTACAGGCAATACAAAATATATGATTTCAAATTTATTAACTGTCGAAGTTAATATTTATTTGTTGAACGATTTTTATATATAATTCATAAAAATAATTGTATTCCTGTTCAAAAAATTTATATACCGCTAATTTTTAGAATAATAATACATTTGCAGCACTCCTTCAGCTAAAATGCAAGTTTAAAATAAAAGGAGTACTGCATCATTTATTCAAAGCTTGCTATATAATCAGTATTTATAAAATAAACACTGTCTCCTCTTTTCAACGCGGCTATCTCCTCGGAGCCAAAAACTACTTCCCCGGTTATTGCTAAATTATTTACAAAGCGTTCTGTAATAGCCGCACCCACAAACTTGCCTTTAATCAATCTAGAAATTGCATCACGAGCATTTGAACTGCCGTTTATTTTATTTGGTATTTCAGTTTTTGCAGAATCATTTATTACAGACGGGAGATTATCTTCACCAGTCTTTGATATATTTTCCGAGTCGATATCATTTTCTGTTTCTTCATCTTTAGTTTTTTCGCTTTCACTATCGTTTATCACAGCATTATTGTTTTCCTCCTCATCATTATGGAGATTATATTTGCCTGTGTTATCCATCAATCTCAATGAATCGACAGTAAGAATGGTAGGAATATAAGCATCATCCATGTAATCGGTATAATTTTCCTCTTTGCTGCTTACCCTGAAAGAATTTGGATCACCATATACATTTTCTTGTGAGCTGACGTTGAACATATTTTTTCACATCCTTAAAACACGCCATATATGATCTTGCCTTATCAACTCTATTTTATATTGCCTTTGCTATATCATATTAAAAACAATCGAAATATGTCACATCATAATCATGTAACATACAATAAATTAAGAATAGATATCTTGGGGAAACTCAATAAATTAAAAAGGAGTGAGCAATATGGCAGACCCATGTGTTTCATGCAGCAGTATGTCCAACACAAATATATGCAGTTGTCCGCCGCAAAACGGCATATCTGTTCTCCAGCAGTCATGGCAGATGCTGATTGATGGGAATATTGTGAATAACCCTTGCTATAATTCAGTATCGGGAATATCAACATGGACTTATAAAATATTTGCAGACTATGCCTCTCAAAGCCCTATAAGCACTATGTTAATACCGATATGCGCAAATATACAAAAAGCCAGCATAGCCGTCGAAGAAAAATTCGATGGTTCTGGAAGATATGCTATAATCCCGTTTACTTTAAATACAACAGACCCTGAGTTTGGAAATGCACCACCGCAATTTCAGTGGCTCAAAATTGATATAAACAATCGATACGGCAGAGGCGTTTATGCGGAATACCGAATCAGTATCGAAGGTAATTATCCCGTGGCGCAGCAACCTATGATGGTAAAATCCGGAGAAAACAATCTATCATTCAACTGCCAACCTGACGGATATAAGGTACCGGGATGTCCCATTCCCGATAAGCTGGAGGTTGATATAAACTGCGATACAAGCATCTCAAACAACGGTTCATCATTGCTATATGATATAAAAGTACAAAACAAAGGCGCATCAACGCTAAACAATGTGCAGTATCAAGATATAATGAGTTATGACGGCAACAGCGTGAATTTGGATGCAATAAAAATCTCGGGTGATACCATGCTTCAAGCAATACCGATAGCGCCAAATACAGCAATCATATCAGGTATAATACCATCAATCGCCCCGGAGCAAGTTATCCCGGTCAATTATACGATCCCTGTAGCAGCCCTGACCCGGCCGGGTACTTTTATATTTACAGATATGGTCACGGCGGCTGTGAAAAGTGCTTCAGCATCAAATTACAACACGGTTTCGATAGAAGCGGTAAAACTTACAACCAGCCAGCATTTTACAATAGCCAATGGAAATGAAGTATCATTCTACACGGTCATAACAAGTGTAGGGCAATCTCCTGAAACCACAATAAACATAACTGTCCAGATCATGATACCTTCTAATATAGTCGTACGATTCACTGATTTTAGCGGATGCAACTTCTCTTTTTCAGGAGGAGACAAAATTCCGTTGAATACAAATATAACCGATGCAACCGTAAACATTGAGCGAAACGGCATTGTAATACCGTCAGGGGGAGGAGTAAGGCTGTCCATACCGTTTTTGATTATGTCGGCATCATCGTTCCAGTCGCCTGTCAGGATAACCGGCACATTGCTCAAAATTTCAGGAACAAACCCGAAACAGATATTCTTGCCGCCATCCATACCATCTCCAGTTTCACTCGAGGGGCAGTTCTCCCTCAGGGACAGTTCAGCCGTCTCTTAGGGACAGTTCAGGTATATATGACATTTTGTATATTCTATCCATTATTGGCAATACTATGTCTATCAAACAAAAGAGGTGGTTTAATATGCCCAGATGCGCAAGGATTAAAAGTCCAGATTCCGTCTATCACATAATGGTAAGGAGCATAAGCGATACGCTACTGTATAAATCGTGCAAAGATAAAGACAAATACCTTGGCCTCATAAAAAAATATCAAGGAATATTTCTTTTTAAAGTCTATGCGTACTGTATCATGGATACACATGCTCACATCATAATTGATGCTGCAGGCGCCGATATAAGCAAAATAATGCAAAGCATTAACCAATGCTATGCACAATATTTTAATTTAAAGTATAAAAGGCGAGGCCATCTGTTCCAGGACAGGTTCAAAAGTAAAATCATATACGATGACAGGTATCTTATTACACTGTCTTCGTACATACATAACAATCCATCCGATATGGAACAATATAAAAATGATTTAAAAAGCTACAAATATTCAAGTTTAAGCATATATTTAGGCTTAAGAAAGGATGAATTCAATATATTAGATACCGATTTTATACTTGAGCAGTTCAGCAGGGACAAAATAGTTGCAAGGCACCACTACTCAAAATTCGTGCAAAGCTCTAATGGTGATGAACCGGCTTATGATACAGAGTTTAAGCATGAAAGGGCCGAATACAGAAGCGAGCGCAAAGTGCTCATAAGAAATGCAAAGCCGATAGACGTGATTAATTTTGTTGCAAAATATACAAAGCAAAATCGTTCGCAAATCAATATAAAGCACATCAAAAGTTGTATAGAATTCAAATCCATCTCAGCACTTTTAATGAGAGGGGTATGTGATATGAAACAGAAGGATATATGCAGGGAAATGGGCAACATCACCCAATCCCATGCATCAAGGCTCTGCTTAAACGGATTGGATCTGGTAAATAAAAAGAACGAGTACAAGAATATAATATATGACTTTATCAAAGCAAAGGCATGTTAAAGCAAGCAATATAAGTAAATATTAAATAAGGCTCAAATTCTACATGTAACAATCTCAGTGAATAGTGACAGAAAACTGTCCAAAACTGAACTGTACATGCAGGATTATTAAATATATCAAATGTGTACAAGCATTGGTAAA